>NZ_BAAHAA010000007.1:92136-181949 GCF_054777915.1 Nocardioides marmoraquaticus
GTGCGAGCGCAGCGAGCCACGAAGGGCGGCGCTGGTGAGGAGGAGCGTGTGGTGCCGCTCCCTGAGGTGCGAGCGCAGCGAGCCACGAAGGGCGGCGCTGGTGAGGAGGAGCGTGTGGTGCCGCTCCCTGAGGTGCGAGCGCAGCGAGCCACGAAGGGCGGCGCTCGTGCGGAGGCGATCGTGGAGACCGGCGCGAGTGTGGCGGCTGCGACGCGGCGGCGGGCAGTGACAGGATGTGCGCCGTGACTGCGCAGCGACTCGACGGGACGGCCACCGCGAAGGCGATCAAGGCCGAGCTGACGACGCGGGTGGCGGCCCTCCGTGAGAAGGGTGTCGTCCCCGGGCTCGGTACGGTGCTGGTGGGCGACGACCCGGGGTCGACGTGGTACGTCAACGGCAAGCACAAGGACTGCGCCGAGGTCGGCATCGCCTCGATCCGCGAGGACCTGCCGGCCACGGCGTCGCAGGACGACGTGATGGCCGCCGTACGCCGCCTCAACGACGACCCGGCGTGCACCGCCTACATCGTGCAGCTGCCCCTGCCGAAGGGCATCGACGAGAACGCCGTGCTCGGTGCCATCGACCCGGCCAAGGACGCCGACGGCCTGCACCCCACCAACCTCGGCTGGCTGGTGCTCGGCGAGGCGGCGCCGCTGCCCTGCACGCCCGCCGGCATCGTGGAGCTGCTGCGCCGCCACGACGTCGAGCTGGCCGGCGCCGAGGTCTGCGTCGTCGGACGTGGCGTGACCGTCGGCCGTCCGCTCGGGCTGCTGCTGACGCGCCGCTCCGAGAACGCCACCGTCACGCTGTGCCACACCGGCACCCGCGACCTCGCCGCCCACACCCGCACCGCCGACGTCGTGGTCGCAGCCGCGGGGGTGCCGGGCATCGTCACCGCCGACATGGTCAAGCCGGGTGCCGCCCTGCTCGACGTCGGCGTCAGCCGGGTCGACGGCAAGATCGCGGGCGACCTCGCCGACGACGTCTGGGAGGTCGCGGGCTGGGTCTCGCCGAACCCCGGCGGCGTCGGTCCCATGACCCGGGCGATGCTCTTGGCCAACGTGGTGGCCAACGCCGAGGAGTCTCTCGCCGCCGACGGCGCGTGAGCCCGGTCGACACCTCGATCGGCAGCCCGGTGACCGCACCCGACCCCTCCCGCCGACCCTCCACCTTCGGCGGCGTCATCTACCTCGGCGTGTGCGCCGTGGCGGTGCTGGCGCTCGTCGTCGTGGCCCTCGACCAGTGGCGTCGTGGGGTGACCGTGCTCGGCGTCGGCCTCCTCGTGGCCGCCGGGGCGCGGCTGGTGCTCTCGGACCACGAGGCCGGGATGCTGCGCGTGCGCCGCAACCGCTGGGTCGACGCGGTGATGCTCGTCGGCGTGGGGATCGCCCTGATCTTCCTCGCCGCGTCGATCCCCGACCAGCCGGGCTGAGCGCGCCGAGAGCCTCAGAGGTCGGGGTCGGGCTGCGCGCCCTCGTGGGCGACGGCTGCTGCACCGGCGTGCAACGCGCCCGTCAGGGCAGCGGTGTCGTCGTCACCCCGCGCCAGACCAGCGGCCAGCGCCCCGCAGAAGGCGTCACCCGCCCCGGTCGTGTCGACCACCGCCGGGGCCACCACGGCGTCCAGCGACAGCTCGCCCCAGCGGGCGCCGTCGGCCCCGAGGGTGACGAGCAGCGAGCGCGGCGCCACGCCCGAGCGCGCCAGCAGCGCGGCCTCCGACTCGTTGACGACGACGGGGTCGGCGAGCGCGACGACGTCGTCGGGGACGGTGGCGTACGGCGCGAGGTTGAGCACGACGCGCGAGCCGCGCTCGGCCGCCCGTCGTGCGGCGTCGGCGACGGTGTCGAGGGGGACCTCGAGCTGGAGCAGCAGCACGTCGCCCGGCCCGAGGTCGAGCTGGTCGAGCCCGTCGGCGGTGACGGTGCCGTTGGCGCCCGGGACGACGAGGATGGTGTTCTCCCCGGCCGCGTCGACGGCGATGAGGGCGGTGCCGGTCGGGGTGCGGGTGCGCACGGCGACCCCGGTGACGTCGACAGCGAGCGTGCGGAGCCGCTCGAGGTACGCCGTCCCGCCAGCGTCGTCGCCGACCGCGCCCACCATGACGACCGCTGCGCCGGCCGCGGCCGCGGCGACGGCCTGGTTGGCGCCCTTGCCGCCGGCGAGGCGCTGCAGGCCCTCGGCCAGCAGCGTCTCGCCGGGCCGGGGGTGCCGCTCGACGCGGGTGACGAGGTCGACGTTGAGCGAGCCGAGCACCACGACGCGTCCCATCACGACCCGCTCATGCCAGCGACTCCCACCACAGCCGCGCGCAGCGCGCCCCGTCGACCTCGAGGGCGACGTCGACGACCGCCGGCGCCTGGCCGTGCGGGTCGTGCGCGAGGTCGCCGGTCCAGTCGCGGCGGTCGACGATGGTGCGCCCCCGCGACCAGGTGCCGGCGAGCTCGACGCGCACGGGGAGCGGGGTGGTGCGGACGAGGGTGGGGTCGAGCACCGCCGCCACCGCGCCCGCGTCGCCGATGGTCGCGGTGTCGGCGTCGAAGCGTCGGCAGGCGAAGTCGACCAGCCGGGCCCCGAGCCCGCGCGGGCCGGCCTCGTCGAGGTGGGGCGCCGCCTGGGCGTGGGTGACCAGTGGGCCGTAGAAGACGTCGAGGCCGTACATGGTCACCGGCACCCGCAGCTCGGCGCACGCGTCGAGCGTGATGGCCGCGGCCTCCGGGTCGTGCCAGACGTTGAACTCCGCGCTCGCGGTGGCGTTGCCGACGTCGGCCGCGCCGCCCATGAACACGACGCGCTCGATCCCCGCCGCCGCCTCGGGGTGGGTGCGCAGCAGCAGCGCCACGTTGGTGAGCGTTGCGAGCGGCACCAGCGTGACCCGCTCGCCGCGCTCGACGGCCTCCAGGAGCAGGTCGCGCAGCAGCTCGACCGCGTGGCGCGGGTCGGGGCGGCGGCCGGAGACCGGCCACCCGAGGTCGCCCATGCCGTCCTCGCCGTGGACGTGGCGCGCGTCGGCGTACGGCTCCAGCAGCGGTACGCCGCTCCCCGCCGCCACCGGCACGTCGTCACGACCGCACGTGTCGAGCACCGTCAGGGTGTTGCGGACGACGTCGGCCAGCGGCGCGTTGCCGCCCACGGAGCTGACCCCGCGCAGCTCGAGCCCCGGGTGACGGGCGGCGAGCAGCAGCGCCATCGCGTCGTCGACGCCCGTGTCGACGTCGAGGACGACGGGGACGGGTTGCTGACTTCTGGTCACCGTTGTCTCCTGCCTCACCGGGTCCTTCGAGACGGTTGCTGCGCAACCTCCTCAGGAACCATCTCGACCCGGCCGTCGCGGCCTCGTGCCTCGGCCGCGGGCCTCGCTCGACCCTTCGAGACGGTTGCTGCGCAACCTCCTCAGGCCGACGCCTGCTCGCGTCGGGGTGGCGCTCCTTCGTCGCGCCGCCCCGGCTTGCTAGATCAGCCCGAGACCCTGCACGGCGTCGCGCTCCTCGGCGAGCTCGGCGGTCGAGGCGTCGATGCGGGAGCGGGAGAAGTCGTCGATCTCGAGGCCCTGGACGATCTCCCAGTCACCGTCGCGCGTGGTGACGGGGAAGGACGAGACGAGGCCCTCGGGCACGCCGTAGGAGCCGTCGGAGCGGACGGCCATGGAGACCCAGTCGCCCTCGGCGGAGCCGTGCAGCCAGTCGCGGGCGGCGTCGATGGTGGCCGACGCGGCGGAGGCGGCCGAGGACGAGCCGCGGGCCTCGATGATGGCGGCGCCGCGCTTGGCGACGGTCGGGATGAAGTCGTTCTCGAGCCAGGCCTGGTCGCCGACCACCTCGGCGGCGTTGCGGCCGCCGACCTCGGCGTGGAACAGGTCGGGGTACTGCGTGGCCGAGTGGTTGCCCCAGATCGTCATCTTGGTGATGTCGGTGACGGGAGCTCCGGTCTTGGCGGCGAGCTGGCTGATGGCGCGGTTGTGGTCGAGCCGGGTGAGGGCGGAGAACCGCGACGCCGGGATGTCGGGGGCGTTGGACAGCGCGATCAGCGCGTTGGTGTTGGCCGGGTTGCCGGTGACGCCGATGCGGACGTCGTCGGCGGCGACCTTGTTGAGCGCCTTGCCCTGGGCGGTGAAGATCGCGCCGTTGGCCTCGAGCAGGTCGCCGCGCTCCATGCCCGGGCCGCGCGGCTTGGCGCCGACGAGCAGGGCGAGGTTGACGCCGTCGAAGACCTTCTCGGCGTCGTCGCCGATCTCCACCCCGGCGAGGGTGGGGAACGCACAGTCGTCGAGCTCCATCACGACACCCTCGAGCGCCTTGAGGGCCGGGGTGATCTCGAGCAGCCGCAGCTCCACGGGCCGGTCGCCGAGCGCGCCGCTGGCGAGGCGGAACAGGAGGCTGTAGCCGATCTGGCCGGCGGCTCCGGTGACGGCGACCTTGAGGGGAGTGCTGCTCACGGTTTCTCCTGGTGGGAGGGGACGACGGGTCGGCCCCGACGCTAGCAGCGGCGTACGGGGCAGACCGGGCCGGTCTGCGTGGCGGCCCTACTCCTTCAGCGCGCCTGCCGTCGAGTTGACGATGCGCCGCTGGAAGACGAAGAACACCAGCGCCACGGGGATCGTCATGAGCAGGGCGGCCGCGAGCTTCAGCGGGTACTGCGTGCCCTGCGACAGCGCGCCCGAGGCCAGCTGCGCGACACCTTTGGTCAGCGTGAACAGCTCGGGGTCCTGACTGGCCACGATGAAGTGGCTCAGCTCGTTCCACGAGGCCTGGAAGCTGAGGATGATGATCGTGACGAGCGCCGGCCGTGCCATGGGCAGCACCACCGACCAGAAGATCCGGAACGTGCCGGCGCCGTCGACGCGGGCCTGCTCCTCGACGCTCGCCGGGATCGACTCGAAGAAGCCCTTCATGATGAAGACCGCGGCGGCGTCGGCCATCAGCGGCACGATGAGGGCGGCGTACGAGTCGTAGATGCCGAGCTGGTTGATCACGAGGAACTTCGGGATCAGCAGCACCACGTTGGGCACGGCCATGATCGCCACGAGCACCGCGAAGGTCAGCGCCCGCCCGCGGAAGGGCACCCGCGCCAGCGCGTAGCCGGCCATCGAGCAGAAGATGACGCGGCCCACGGTGACGAAGAGCGTGACGATGACCGAGTTCATCGCCCACAGCGGCAGGTCGCCCTGGAAGAGCCGGGCGTACGCCGCCACGGTCGGCGTGAGCGGCAGCCCCAGGGGATCGGCCGCGGCGTCACCGTCGGTCTTGAACGACGTCGCGACCTGCACCAGGAAGGGCAGCAGGTAGACCACGGCCAGCAGGCCGAGGACGACGTAGATGCTCACCGCCGAGCGGCGGCTGCGGTGCGTCAGCGCGCTCATCAGGCACCCGCCTCCGACTGCCGGCCGGAGTGGGTGCCCGAGGCGATGACTGCCTCGGCCCGACGACGCTCGGCGCGGGCGCCACGCTTGTCCGACAGCACCCAGCGCTGCAGCAGCGTGAGCACGACGATGATCGCGAACAGGATGAACGCGATCGCCGCGCCCTGGCCCCACTGCTGGTTGATGAAGGCCGACTGGTAGCTGAGGTACGCCGGCGTCAGCGTCGTCTTGGCGGGCCCGCCCTGCGTGCCGACGTAGATCTGGTCGAAGACCTGCCAGGTGCCGATCAGCCCGAGCGTCAGGACCGTGAACATCGTCGGCCGGATCATCGGCAGCGTCAGGTGCCGGAAGCGCTGCCAGGCGTTGGCGCCGTCGATGATGCCGGCCTCCTCGACCTCGTCGCCGAGGTTGTTGAGCGCGGCGATGAACAGCAGCATGAAGGTGCCCGAGGTGGTGAAGACGGCCATGAGGACGAACGCGCTCATCGCGATCGACGGGCCCGAGACCCACTCCCACAGGCTGATGCCGAGCAGCTGCGTGCCGCCGAGGAAGCCGGGCGCGGAGTCGACGCCGACCGCGTCGAGGAGCACGTGGATGACGCCCCGCGGGTCGTTGAACCAGTTGGGCCCGTTCATGCCGAGCCAGCCGAGCACGGTGTTGACGACGCCACTGGTGCTGAAGAGGAACAGCCACAGCACCGTGATCGCGACCGAGCTGGTGACCGACGGGAAGTAGAACGCGGTGCGGAAGAAGCCCTGCGCCCGCATCGCCCGGCGCGTGACGAGCACCGCCAGCCCGAGCGCGACCATCGTCTGCAGCGGCACCACGAGCAGCACGTAGAAGAGGTTGTTGCGCAACGAGGTGCCGAAGTCGCGCTCGGCCAGGCCGCCGCCGGCGAGGATCGCGCGGTAGTTCTCGAGCCCGACGAAGCCGACGTCGGAGGAGAACGGGCTGCCGTTGCCGCGCCAGTCGCTGACGCTGACCCACAGCGCCATCAGCACCGGCGCCACGAGGAACAGCCCCAGCAGCACCACGACCGGGGCCATGAAGATCCACCCGTCGAGGGTCTGCCGCAGCCGGGCCGACCGACCCCGCCCGGACCCCCGGCCGCTGCTGCGACCGAGGCCCGGGCGGGCGTCCGTGCTGGTGGACGTGGTCGACGTGCTCACGACCTACTGCCCCACGGTCGCCTGCAGCGACTGCTGCACCGAGGCCAGGATGTCGGCCGGGTTGCCGTCACGCAGCGTCTCGAGCTGCGCGTTGAAGTCGGTGATGACGTCGGCGGCCCCGACGGTCGAGGGCGGGTTCTGCGCGAACTCGGCGCTCTCGATGAAGGGCGCCACCTCGGGCGAGTCCTCGCCGTACTGCTGCGCGGCGGTCTCGACCGACGGGATCACGCCGAAGGCCTTCGCGAACTCGGCCTGCTGCTCGGGCGCGGTGAGGTGCTCGACGAGGTCGACGGCGGCGTCGGCGTCACCGGTCGACTCCGGGATGCCCCAGCAGTTGGTGAAGGCGAGCGTGCCCTCGCCCGCGGGGCCGGCGGGCAGCTTCGCGACGGTGTAGTCGACGTCGGGGTAGTCGTTCTGCATCGCGCCGACCAGCCAGTTGCCCTCGATGGTCATCGCCGACTTGCCGGTGCCGAAGGCCTCGCCGCCCCAGCCTGCGCCGAGGTCGGAGGAGTACGACGCCACGCCGTCGTCGAGCAGACCCTGGACGTACTCGAGCGCCTCGAGGTTCTGCGGACTGTCGACGGTGGCCTCGGTCTGGTCGTCGTTGGTCATCGCGCCGCCGGCCTGCGGGAAGAACGCGCCGACGCGCTGGTACTCCGGGCTGAAGGCGAGGCCCGGACGGTCGCCGTCGGTGAGCTGCTCGGAGACGGCGGCCAGCTCCTCCCAGGTGGTCGGCACGTCGGCGTCGGTGAGGCCGGCGTCCTCCCACATCTGGTCGTTGATCCACAGCGCGAGGGTCGAGAAGTCCTTCGGAGCGCAGTAGAAGGTGTCGTCGACGGTGAAGGCCTGCTTGAGGTTCGGGTAGAAGTCGTCGGCGTTGGACAGGTCGTCGCCGTAGGGGAGCAGCGAGCCGTTGTCGACGTAGCCGCCGAGCTGGTCGGTGCTCATGTAGAACAGGTCGGGCGGGTTGCCCGCGGCGAAGCCCTGGCTCAGCTGCTGGTTGAGGTCGGAGGCGGCGCGCACCTCGGCCTTGGTGCCCGACTCCTCCGACCACGCGGCGACCGCGTCCTGCACGGCCTTGGTCTCGGCGTCGCCCGAGGAGCCGATGAGGATGGTCAGCTCGCCGTCGCCCGTGCCCTCGCCGCCGCTCCCGGAGGAGCCGGAGCTTTCGAAGCCCGACCCGCCCCCGCAGGCGGCGGTGACGAGCAGGCCGGAGCCGACCGCGAGGGCGGCCAGGGACCGGCGCGGCGAGCGACGGACGGTGCGGCGCATCGGTGACATGGGGTTCTCCTTCATCGGTGGGCGGTGCAGGTCAGCAGGTGGTTCAGGTACGGCGGCTCGACTCGCGCACGACGAGCCGGGGCGCGAGCAGGGTGCCCGTGCTCGCGCCCTTCGTGGCTCGCTTCGCTCGCACCTCAGGGAGCGGCTGGCTCTCGCCGCCCGCCGGTCTCTGAGGAGCCATGTGGGGGGCGGGGGCGTCCGCCGGTCCCTGAGGAGCCTCGCGAGGGACGAGCGAGGCGTCTCGAAGGGCGGCGTCGAGGAGGCGGACCAGCTCGGCGGCGACGTCGGCGAGGGGTTGCTCGAGGCTGGTGAGGCCGGGGGTGGTGAGCGCGGCGGTGGGGGAGTTGTCGAAGCCGGTGACGCCGACGTCGGCGCCGGGGCGCAGGCCGCGCTCGGCCAGCGCGCGCAGCACGCCGAGGGCCAGGGTGTCGGAGGCGCAGACCAGCGCGGTCGGCGTCGGCCCGCCGCGGGGTGCCTCGAGGAGCCGGTGGGCGGCGTCGCGGCCGGCCTCGAACTCGTCGACGACGTGGGCCTCCACACGGGCCGGCAGGTCGAGGCGGTGGCAGGCGTCGACCCAGCCGCGGCGACGGTCCTCGCCGACCTCGGAGTCGCGGGGCCAGCCGAGGAAGCCTATCTCGGTGTGGCCCTGGCGCGCGAGGTGCTCGGTGGCCAGGCCGAGCCCGGCGGCACCGTCGACGTCGACCCACGGGTGGGTCTCGCCGGCGGCGTCGTCCCAGGTGCGGCCGAAGACCGCGAAGCCCACGCCCTCGTCGCGCAGCCAGCGCAGCCGGGGATCGTCGCGGTGGGTGCCGGTGAGCACGAAGGCGTCGACCGCGGTGGTCTGGCGCAGCTCCTGGTAGGCGGTGAGCTCGGCGGTGTCGCCCGCGGCGTGGCACAGAATGAGGTGGTAGCCGCGGGACGCCGCCGACTCGGCGAGCGCGTGCAGGAACTGGTCGAGCAGCAGCGCCGCCCGGTCACCGCGGGACCGCTCGACGCGCACCCCGATGAGCCGCGAGGTACGGCTGCGCAGCGTGCGGGCCGAGCGGTTGGGGCGGTAGCCCAGGGCACCGATGGCGTCGCGCACCCGCTCGCGGGTCGCCTCGCTCACGCGCTCGGGGTGGTTGAGGACGTTGGAGACCGTCATGGCCGAGACCTCGGCGCGGGCGGCCACGTCGTCGAGGGTCACGACGCCGTGCCGGGCGGGTCCGCGCATCGGGTCCTCCTCGACGGTGGGGGTTGTCAGCGATCGTGGTTTTAGCGCTAAAGTCCTGCGACGTGACGGACGTTACGCAGCAGCCCGTTCAGGCGTCAAGCACCCCTGACCGCACCCGGGACCAGGAGCGGGAGCACGGCAGGGAGCTGCAGCCCCTGCTGCACGACCTGGCCACCGCGGTCGCGGCTCCGGCCCTCGTGCTGGGCACGCCCGACGGCCAGGTGGACAGTGACACCCGCCCCGTGTCGGGGTGGTACGCCGACGACGTGCGGCTGTTGCGCCGGGCGGTGCTGTCGGTCGAGCACAGCCCGCTGGAGCTGGTGCGCGGCGATGTCGCGGCCCCGGCCCGGCACGCGTTCTCGTACGTCGCCCGCGGCCTCGGCGACGTGCAGCCCGACCCCACCGTCCGGGTCGAGCGGGTGCGCGACCTGGGGGCCACCGAGCTCCACGAGCGGGTCGCCGTGACCAGTGCCGCGCGGGAGCCGGTCGAGGCGGTGCTGCACCTCGACGTCGCCACCGACCTCGCCCCCGTGCCCGAGGTCAAGCAGGGCGCCCGCCCCGACGCGTCGGCGCCGAGGATCACGGGCGCCGAGGTGCGGTGGGGGACCGGCGACGGGTCGGAGGTGGTCCTCGAGGCCGACGGGGCCGAGGTCACGCAGCACGGCGACGGCGTCCGGCTCACCTGGCGGCTCTCGCTCCCGGCCGGCGCGTCCGCGGAGGTGGCGTGGCGTGCGCGCTCCACCGGCGAGGCACGCTACGACCGAGGCCGGCTCGACCTGGGCGGGGTGGTCGCCGAGGCGCCCGACCCGCGGCTGCCGGCGCTGCTGCGGCGCAGCCTCGACGACCTCGAGGCGCTCGCCCTGCGCGAGGGCGACGACACCTTCCTCGCCGCGGGGAGCCCGTGGTTCCTCACGCTGTTCGGCCGCGACTCGCTGTGGGCCGCGCGGCTGCTGCTGCCCGTCGACCACGACCTCGCGCTGTCCACGCTGCGGGTGCTGGCCGCACGGCAGGGCGAGGTGGACGACCCGGAGATCGAGGAGCAGCCCGGCAAGATCCTGCACGAGGTCCGCAGCCCCGGGCTCGGCCACTCGCTGCCGCCCGTCTACTACGGCACCGTCGACGCCACGCCGCTGTTCGTGTGCCTGCTGGCCGACGCCGCCGAGTGGGGCGCCGACCCCGAGCAGGTGCGCGCGCTGCTGCCCGCCGCCCGCCGGGCGCTGCAGTGGCAGCTCGCGCAGTCGGCCGAGACCGGCTGGCTGCGCTACGTCGACAGCACCGGACGCGGCCTGGCCAACCAGGGCTGGAAGGACAGCCACGACTCGGTGCAGCACGCCGACGGCCGGCTCGCCGACGCCCCGATCGCGCTGTGCGAGGTGCAGGCCTACGCCCACGAGGCGGCCGTGCGCGGCGGCGCCCTGCTGGCGGCGTACGGCGAGGAGCCGGTCGAGGGCCTCGAGCAGTGGGCCGCCGACCTGCGCGACCGCTTCGACCGCGAGTTCTGGGTCGACACCCCCGACGGCGGCCACGTCGCCATCGCGCTCGACCGCGACGGCCGCCCCGTCGACTCGGTCACCTCCAACGTCGGCCACCTGCTGGGCACCGGGATCCTCGCGCCGGGCCGGGCCGCGCGCCTGGCCGAGGTGCTGGTGGGCGAGCTGCGCTCCGGCTTCGGCCTGCACACGCTGACGCCGCGCTCGCCGCGGTTCTCGCCGCTGAGCTACCACGGCGGCTCGGTGTGGCCGCACGACACCGCCATCGCCGTCCGCGGGCTCGCCGCCGAGGGCTGCCACGACGAGGCCACCCGGCTCGCCGCCGAGGTCGTCGACGCGGCGGCGGCCTTCGACCTGCGATTGCCAGAGCTCTTCGCCGGCGACCGCGCCTACGACGTCCGCGTGCCGGCGGCCTACCCCGCCGCGTGTCGACCGCAGGCCTGGTCGGCCGCGGGCGCCGTCGCGGCGCTGCTCGCCGCGACCGGCGTCCGTGTCGAGGCCGGCGCCCCCGCCGTCCCCGACCGCACCGGCACCGCCCTCGGCCCCTTCCGCCTCCACGGCCTGCGCCTCGGTGAGCGCTCCTTGGGCGTCGAGGTCGCCGCCGACGGCTCGGTGACGCTGCTGGAGGCCTGACCCGGGGAGGAATTCCCCGGCCGGCCGGGGAATTCGTCACTTGTCGGCCAAGATCTCGGCCGACAAGTGGAGAACCAGGCCGACGAGTCCCCGCTGAGAACGCCGGACTCGTGACACTTGTGACGGGCGCGGAGGGTCGGGCCGACCTAGGGTGGGCCGCGTGGAGCCGACCGACCCGCGCCAGCTGCGCATCTCCGACACCGACCGCCACCAGGTGGCCGAGCTCCTGCGCGAGGCCGCGGGGGAGGGCCGGCTCGACGTCGAGGAGCTCGAGGAGCGGCTCGAGGCGACGTACGCCGCCAAGACGTACGGCGACCTGGTCCCGCTGACCGTCGACCTGCCGACCGGCAACGTGCCGGCGCCGCTCGCCGGCTCGCTCCCGGTGTCGCGCAGCAGCCGCACCCCGCACGTCGGCGGCCCGCGCCACGACGGCTCCTACGCGGTGATGAGCGAGACCAAGCGCACGGGCGCGTGGACGCTGCCGGCCGAGCACACCGCCGTGGCGGTGATGGGCTCGGTGGTGCTCGACCTGCGCGACGCCGAGCTCGGTCGCGAGAGCGTGATCAACGCCCACACCGTGATGGGCAGCGTCGAGGTGGTCGTCGACGCCTGGACCCGTGTCGAGCTGTCGGGCGTGCCGGTCATGGGTGCGTTCCAGATGGGCCGCGAGTCGGTCGGGGCCGAGCTGAGCGCCGAGTCGCCGGTCGTGCGCATCAAGGGGTTCGCGCTGATGGGCAGCGTCGAGGTCAAGCGCAAGGGTGAGCCGCGACAGCGCCGCAAGCTGTTGGGGCACTAGCCGGCTGCCGGCCCCTCGACCCCGTGCGGTCGGGGGTGCCAGGGTGGGCGGGGGCGCGGCGAGCCGCGCCTGCGATATCTTGACGTGAAGATAAATCCGCCGAACCGCAGGGAGCAGCGCACGTGACCGAGCCGTCCGAGTCGAAGATCGTCTACACCCACACCGACGAGGCGCCGCTGCTGGCGACGTACAGCTTCCTCCCGGTCATCGAGGCGTACGCCGCCAAGGCCGGCGTCGCGGTCGAGACCCGCGACATCTCCCTGGCCGGGCGCATCCTCGCCGCCTTCGCCGACACCCTCCCCGCCGACCAGCAGACCTCCGACGCGCTGGCCGAGCTCGGCGAGCTGGCCACGAAGCCCGAGGCCAACATCATCAAGCTGCCCAACATCTCCGCCTCGGTGCCGCAGCTCAAGGCCGCCATCGCCGAGCTCCAGGAGCAGGGCTTCGCGCTGCCGGAGTACGTCTCCGACCCGAAGAGCGACGAGGAGGCCGACACCAAGGCGCGCTACGCCAAGGTGATGGGCTCCGCGGTCAACCCGGTGCTGCGCGAGGGCAACTCCGACCGCCGTGCGCCCGAGTCGGTCAAGGGCTACGCCCGCAAGCACCCCCACCGCATGGGCGCCTGGAGCTCCGACTCCAAGACCGACGTGGCCACCATGGACGACCACGACTTCCGCCACAACGAGCAGTCGGTCGTCATCGACGAGGCCGGCTCGCTGCGCATCGAGCTCGAGACCGCCTCCGGCACCACCGTGCTCAAGGAGTCGGTGCCGGTGGAGGCCGGCGAGGTCGTCGACGCGACGTTCATGTCGACCGCCAGGCTGCAGGAGTTCCTGAAGGCGCAGATCGCCCGGGCCAAGGCCGACGACGTGCTGTTCTCGCTGCACCTCAAGGCCACGATGATGAAGGTCTCCGACCCGATCCTCTTCGGCCACGCGGTGCAGGCGTTCTTCCCCACGCTGTTCACCGAGCACGCCGACGCGCTGCTCGAGCACGACCTCGACCCCAAGAACGGCCTCGGCGGCATCCTCTCGGGCGCCGAGAAGGTCGGCGGCGACGTGTGGACCGGCATCAAGGCCGCCGTCGACCACGACCTCGCCGAGGGTCCCGCGCTCGCGATGGTCGACTCCGACCGCGGCATCACCAACCTGCACGTGCCGTCCGACGTCATCGTCGACGCCTCGATGCCCGCGATGATCCGCACCTCGGGCCACATGTGGGGTCCCGACGGCGAGGAGGCCGACACCCTCGCGGTGATCCCCGACTCGTCGTACGCCGGCGTCTACCAGGTCGTCATCGACGACTGCCGCGCCCACGGCGCCTTCGACCCGGCCACGATGGGCTCGGTGCCCAACGTCGGGTTGATGGCTCGCAAGGCCGAGGAGTACGGCTCGCACGACAAGACCTTCGAGATCGCCGAGGCCGGCACCGTCCGGGTCGTCCAGGGCGACCGCGTGCTCATGGAGCACCAGGTCGAGCCCGGCGACGTGTGGCGCGCCTGCCAGACCAAGGACGTCCCGATCCAGGACTGGGTCAAGCTCGCCGTCACCCGCGCCCGCGCCACCGGCGACCCGGCGATCTTCTGGCTCGACCGCGAGCGCGCCCACGACGCCAACCTGATCGCCAAGGTCCAGCAGTACCTGCCGGAGCACGACACCGACGGCCTCGACATCACCATCGCCTCGCCGGTCGACGCGTGCCGCACCTCGGTCGAGCGGCTGCGACGGGGCGAGAACACCATCTCGGTCACCGGCAACGTGCTGCGCGACTACAACACCGACCTGTTCCCGATCCTTGAGCTCGGCACCTCGGCCAAGATGCTCTCGGTCGTGCCGCTCATCAACGGCGGCGGTCTGTTCGAGACCGGTGCCGGTGGCAGCGCGCCCAAGCACGTGCAGCAGCTGGTCAAGGAGAACTACCTGCGCTGGGACAGCCTCGGCGAGTTCCTGGCGCTGGCCGAGAGCCTCGGCCACATGGCGACCTCGACCGGCAACGAGCGTGCCCGCGTGCTCGGCGAGGCCTTGGACAAGGCCACCGGCCGGCTGCTCGACGAGGACAAGTCGCCCCAGCGCAAGCTGGGCTCGATCGACAACCGCGGCAGCCACTTCTACGTCGCGCTGTTCTGGGCCGAGGAGCTCGCCGCGCAGACCGACGACGAGGCGCTCGCCGCCGACTTCGCCTCGCTCGCCTCGACCCTGCGCGAGCAGGAGGCGACGATCGCCGAGGAGCTGCTCGCCGTCCAGGGCCAGCCCGCCGACATCGGCGGCTACTACCGCCCCGACGCCGAGAAGGCTGCCGCCGTGATGCGCCCCTCCGCGACGTTCAACGACGCGCTCGCGTCGCTCTGAGCCGGTGAGAACTCCCCGGTCAACCGGGGAGTTCTGACTGGATCGGCCTTGATCAAGGCCGATCCAGTCAGAACCAGGCCGACCAGTGTGACGCGTGAGGTCAGGCGGGCACGGTCGAGCGGGTGAGCGTACGACGGCCCGTCCGGACCGCGAGGGCGAGCAGGGAGCCGTGACGGGCGCCACCACCAAACATCCGGCAATCGGGAACACGAGGAAAGCGTCGTGGTTGAGCCAGGAGTGAGCACCACGACCCAGGCCACCGACCTGACCGAACCGGCGCTCCGGGAGGCCGACGTACGCCGCCCCGGCGCCGGGTGGGCGCTGCTGGCGCTCGCGGTCGGCTCGTTCGCGATCGGCACGACCGAGTTCGTGAGCATGGGCCTGCTGCCGCAGCTGGCGGCGGGCGTCGGGGTGAGCATCCCGACCGCCGGCCACGTGATCTCGGCGTACGCCGTCGGGGTCGTCGTGGGCGCGCCGGTGCTGGCGGTGCTCGGCGCTCGGCTGCCGCGCCGCGGGCTGCTGCTCGCGCTGATGGGCGTGATCCTGCTCGGCAACGTGCTGACCGCCTTCGCGGTCAGCTACCCGACACTGGTGGGGGCGCGGTTCCTCGCCGGCCTGCCGCACGGTGCCTACTTCGGCGTCGCGGCGCTGGTGGCCGCCGACCTGGTCGCCCCGCACCGCCGGGCGCAGGCCGTCAGCCTGGTGATGACGGGCCTGACGGTCGCCACCCTGCTCGGCGTGCCCGCCGCGACCTGGCTCGGCCAGGGTCTCGGCTGGCGGGCGGCGTACGGCCTGGTCGTCGCGCTCGCCGCGCTCAACCTGCTGCTCGTCGCCCTGCTCGTGCCGCGCTTCGCCGCCGACCGGGGCGCGAGCGGCCGCACCGAGCTGCGGGCGCTGAAGGAGCCGCAGGTGCTGCTCACCGCGATCAGCGGCGCCATCGGCTTCGGCGGCATGTTCGCCGTCTACACCTACGTCGCGCCGATCGTCACCGACGTCGCCGGCCAGCGCGAGGGCCTGGTGCCCGTCTACCTGACCGCGTTCGGCATCGGGTCGGTGCTCGGCACGCTGCTCGGCGGTCGCCTGGCCGACTGGTCGGTGCTGCGCTCGACGGTGCTCGGGGCGCTCGCCATGGGCGTGCTGCTCGCCGTGTTCGGCGTGGTGGCGTCGTCGTACCTGCTGGGCGGCCTGGTGCTGATGCTGCTCTCGGCCGCGGGCGGCGTCTACACGATCGGCCTGCAGATGCGGCTGATCCAGGTGGCCGGCCGCGCCCGCACCCTCGGCGCCGCGCTCAACCACTCCGCCCTCAACGCCGCCAACGCCCTCGGCGCCTGGCTCGGCGGCGTCGTGGTCGCCGTGGGCCTCGGCTACCGCTCCACCGCCTGGGTGGGCGTGGCCCTCTCGCTCGCCGGGCTCGTCGTGCTCGCCGTGTCGGTCGTCCTGCAGCGCCGCACGTCGCAGCGCGAGCGCGCCGACCTCAGCTGACCCACTCGTCGACGAGCAGGTCGTAGAGCAGCGAGTCGGCCCAGCGGCCGTCGCCGAGCAGGGTGTCGGCGCGCTTGCGACCGACCTCGCGGAAGCCGGCCGCGACCAGCAGCCGCTGCGACGCGGTGTTGCCGTCGGCGGCGTCGGCGTACAGGCGCCGCAGCCCGAGGCCGCCGTCCTCCCAGGGGACGAAGCAGTGCCGCAGCGCCAGCCGTACGGCGGACCCCGTCACGCCGCGCCCCCGGGCGTCGGGGTGCGCCCAGTAGGCCAGCTCGGCCTCGCGCCGGTGCTGCACGCCGAACAGCGTCACCTGGCCCAGGTAGACGTCGGTCACCGGGTCGGCCACGGTCCAGGCGAGCCCGGTGCCGGCGGCGACCGGCTCGTGGCGGCTGTCGAGGAAGTCGGCGTGGCTCTCGAGCGTGTGGGGCGCCGTGTCGCGCGGCCCCTGCAGCCAGTGCTGCAGGACGGGGTCGCTGCGCGTCTCGACGATCCGCGGCAGGTCGCGCTCGGCCAGCGGGCGCAGCGTCACCCCGTCGCCCCGCAGCACCGGCACGTCGAACCACGGGTGGCGCGGTGACATCTCCTCGCCCGCGACGAGCGAGCCGTACCAGGAGGCGACCTGGGTGCCGCGCTGCTCGCTCCAGCACCGACCGGGCACCACGTCGAAGCCCAGGCGCCAGGCGAGCCGCCGCGAGGCCCAGTTGCCGCGGTAGGCGAACCAGTCGACCACCTGCAGGTCGCGCTCGGCGAAGCCCCAGGCGAGCAGGAGCCGGGCCGCGCGCTCGGTGAGACCGCGGCGGCGCGCAGCCGGGTGCGTGCCGTAGCCGATCTCCGCGCGGCCCCCGCCGCGGTCGACGAGTCCCATCGAGCCCACGAAGAGCTCCTCGTCACCGTCGCGTGCGGTGACGGCGAACTCCCACGACCGGTCGCTCTCCCAGCCGCCGGGCACGAGGTGCCGCACGAAGGTCTTGGCGTCGTCGAGGGTGTAGGGGACCGGCACCGTCGTCCAGCGCTGCATCTCGGGGTCCTCGCACTGCTCGAGCACCCGTCGTACGTCGTCCTCGCGGTGCGCGCGCAGCGTCACCACCCCGTCGGTGAGCAGCGGCGCCCGGGTCATCGGTCGACCTCCACGGCGAGGGCGGCACCGACGAGCCGGGCGCCCGAGGTCACCGGTAGCTCATCCCCATGGCCTCGCGGACCTCGTCGAGCGTCGCCTCGGCGACCTCGTTGGCGCGGGCGTTGCCGCGGCGCAGCACCTCGTCGACGTACGACGCGTCGGCCTCGAGCTCGGCCCGACGGGCCCGGACCGGGGCGAAGTAGGTGTTGACGGCCTCGGTCACGCGCTTCTTCAGCCCGCCCCCGCCGCCGTCGCCGATCTCGTCGGCGATCTGCTCGGGCGGGGTGCCCTCGCACAGCGAGGCCAGGGTCAGCAGGTTGGCCACCTCGGGCCGCGTCTGCGGCTCGAAGGTGATGTGGCGGTCGCTGTCCGTCTTGGCGCCCTTGAGCCGCTTCGCGGTCTCGTCGGCGCTCATGCGCAGCTCGATGGTGTTGTGGCGCGACTTGCTCATCTTGGCGCCGTCGAGCCCCAGCAGCAGCGAGGTGGAGGAGAGCAGGGCGGCCGGCTCGGGGAAGACCGGCGCGAAGCGGTCGTTGAAGCGGCGCGCGATGACGCGGGTCTGCTCGAGGTGCGGCAGCTGGTCGCGCCCCACCGGCACCACCCCTGCCTTGCAGAACAGGATGTCGGCCGCCTGGTGCACCGGGTAGGTCAGCAGCAGGCCGCCGATCGAGGTGATCCCGGCGGCCGCCGCCTCGTCCTTGACCGTGGGGTTGCGCTGCAGCTCGGCCACGCTGACCAGGCTGAGGAAGGGCAGCACCAGCTGGTTGAGCGCGGGCACCGCCGAGTGGGTGAAGATGGTGGCGCGCTCGGGGTCGAGGCCGCTGGCGATGTTGTCGAGCAGCAGGTTGCGCACGTTGCCGGCGATGTCGCCCGCCACCTCGCGGTCGGTGATGACCTGGTAGTCGGCGACCAGCTGCCAGATCTCGGCGCCCGCCTCGAGCAGCCGCACCCGGTTCTGGATCGAGCCGAAGTAGTGGCCCAGGTGCAGCGCCCCCGTGGGCCGGTCACCGGTCAGCATGCGCAGCGAGCGGGGGTCGTCGGCGAGCTGCCGCTCGATCTCGGCGCTGCGGGCGAGCGCGGCGCGGAAGGTGTCGCTGTGCTGGGCCGGGGGCGCGGCCTGGCCGGGGGCGGTGCTCATGGGGTCCTCTCGGGAGACCGGACGGGCGGGGGCCAAGTCTACGAACGGCGGTCGTGGCTAGGCTGCGGCGGTGCCCACCATCGGCGTCTCGCTCGCGGTCCCCGACCCGTGGGGTGCCGAGCTGCAGCAGCGTCGGTTGGCGTTCGGCGACGAGGCCGCACGGCACATCCCCACCCACGTCACGCTGCTGCCGCCGTACGACGCCTCCGACGACGAGCTGCTCGAGCTGCGGTCCCACCTCGGGGCGGTCGCGTCGTCGACCGTGCCGTTCCGGGTGCACCTGCGCGGCACGGGCACCTTCCGTCCGGTCTCGCCGGTGGTGTTCGTCAACGTCGTCGAGGGCATCAGCGACTGCGAGCAGCTCGCGGCCGCCGTGCTGCGCGGACCGCTCCAGGTCGAGCGGGCCTTCCCGTACCACCCGCACGTCACCGTCGCCCAGCACCTCGACGACGACGATCTCGACCGCGCCTTCGCCGAGCTCGCCGACTACGAGACCGACTTCGACCTCGACTGCATGTGGCTCTACCGCCACGACGAGGAGCTCGGCTGGCAGCCGGAGGCGGCGTACGAGTTCAGCGGGCACCAGCGCTGACGCACGAAGGACGCCGCCCCTCGGGGTGGCGTCCTTCGTGAGGCAGGTGCTCAGTGACCGTGCTTGATGGCGGTGCGCAGGTCGCGGTTGAGCTGGCTGATGACGTCGAGCGGGATGCCCTTGGGGCAGGCCGACGCGCAGGCACCGATGTTGGTGCAGCCGCCGAAGCCCTCGTGGTCGTGCTGGGCGACCATGTCGACGACGCGGGTGTCGCGCTCGGCCTGACCCTGCGGCAGCTCACCGAGGTGGGTGACCTTGGCGCCGAGGAAGAGCGACGCCGAGCCGTTGGGGCACGCCGCGACGCAGGCGCCGCAACCGATGCAGGTGGCGACGTCGAACGCGCGGTCGGCGTTCTCCTTCGGCACCGGGGTGGCGTGGGCGTCGGGTGCGGCACCGGTGTTGACCGACACGAACCCGCCCGAGGCGATGATGCGGTCGAAGGCCGACCGGTCGACCATGAGGTCCTTGATGACCGGGAAGGCCGAGGCCCGCCAGGGCTCGACCGTGATGGTCTGGCCGTCGCTGAAGGACCGCATGTGCAGCTGGCACGTCGTGGTGACCTCGGGACCGTGCGGCTCGCCGTTGATCATCAGGTCGCAGCTGCCGCAGATGCCCTCGCGGCAGTCGTGGTCGAAGACGATCGGCTCCTCGTCGCCCTCGATGAGCTGCTCGTTGAGCACGTCGAGCATCTCGAGGAACGACATGTCCTCCGACACGTCGTCGACCTCGTAGGTCTTGATCCCGCCGGGGTCCTTCGGACCGTCCTGGCGCCAGATCTTCAGGGTCAGGTGCATCTACTTGTAGCTCCGCTGCTTCATCTCGGTGAACTCGTAGACCAGGTCTTCCTTGTGCAGCACGGGGTTCTCACCCTCGCCCGCCCACTCCCAGGCCGCCACGTAGGCGTACTGGTCGTCGTGGCGCAGCGCCTCGCCGTCCTCGGTCTGGGACTCGGCGCGGAAGTGGCCGCCGCAGGACTCGCGCCGGTTGAGCGCGTCGATGCACATCAGCTCGCCCAGCTCGAAGAAGTCGGCCACGCGACCGGCCTTCTCCAGCGACTGGTTGACGGTGTCGGCCGACCCCAGCACCTTGACGTTGCGCCAGAAGTCGTCCTTGAGGGTGCGGATGAGGTCGATCGCCTTCTTCAGGCCGTCCTCGGTGCGCTCCATGCCGCAGTACTCCCACATGATGTTGCCGAGCTCGCGGTGGTAGGAGTCGACGCTGCGGGTGCCCTTGATCGACAGGAAGTGGTCGATGCGCGACTGCACCGACTGCCGGGCCTCGACGACCGCCGGGTGGTCCTCGGAGATCTTCTCGAAGGGGGAGTCGGCGAGGTACTCGCGGATGGTGTTGGGGAGCACGAAGTAGCCGTCGGCCAGGCCCTGCATCAGCGCCGAGGCCCCGAGGCGGTTGGCGCCGTGGTCGGAGAAGTTGGCCTCGCCGGCCACGAACAGCCCGGGCACCGTGGACTGCAGGTTGTAGTCGACCCACAGCCCGCCCATGACGTAGTGCACGGCGGGGTAGATGCGCATCGGCACCGAGTAGGGGTCCTCGCCGGTGATGCGCTCGTACATGTCGAAGAGGTTGCCGTACTTGGACTCCACCGCCTTGCGGCCCAGGCGCTCGATGGCGTCGGCGAAGTCGAGGTAGACGCCGCGGCGCACCCCGTCGACCTCGGGGCCGACGCCGCGGCCCTCGTCGCACATGTTCTTGGCCTGGCGCGAGGCGATGTCGCGCGGGACCAGGTTGCCGAACGCCGGGTAGATCCGCTCGAGGTAGTAGTCGCGGTCGTCCTCGGCGATCTCGCGCGGGTCCTTGTCGGCGTCCTTGGCGTCCTTCGGCACCCAGATGCGGCCGTCGTTGCGCAGCGACTCGCTCATCAAGGTGAGCTTGGACTGGTGCGCGCCGGAGACCGGGATGCAGGTGGGGTGGATCTGGGTGTAGCAGGGGTTGGCCATGTAGGCGCCCTTGCGGTGGGCCCGCCAGGTGGCGGTGACGTTGCAGCCCATCGCGTTGGTGGAGAGGAAGAAGACGTTGCCGTAGCCACCGCTGGCCAGCACCACGACGTCGGCGAGGTGGGTCTCGATCTCGCCGGTGACCATGTCGCGGGCGATGATGCCGCGGGCGCGACCGTCGACCTCGATCAGCTCGAGCATCTCGTGGCGGGCGAACATCTCGACGGTGCCGGCCGCGACCTGGCGCTCCAGGGCCTGGTAGGCGCCGATGAGCAGCTGCTGGCCGGTCTGGCCACGCGCGTAGAAGGTGCGGGACACCTGCACGCCACCGAAGGAGCGGTTGTCGAGCAGGCCGCCGTACTCGCGGGCGAAGGGGACGCCCTGCGCCACGCACTGGTCGATGATGTTGGCGCTGACCTGGGCCAGTCGGTAGACGTTGGACTCGCGCGAGCGGTAGTCGCCGCCCTTGATGGTGTCGTAGAAGAGCCGGTGCACCGAGTCGCCGTCGCCCTTGTAGTTCTTGGCGCCGTTGATGCCACCCTGCGCGGCGATCGAGTGGGCCCGCCGCGGGGAGTCCTGGTAGCAGAAGGACTTCACCTGGTAGCCGGCCTCGCCGAGCGTCGCCGCGGCCGCGCCGCCCGCCAGGCCGGTGCCGACGATGATCACCGAGACCTTGCGACGGTTGGCGGGGTTGACGATGCGCGCGTCGAAGACGCGGGTGTCCCAGCGGTCCTCGAGCGGGCCCTCGGGGGCGTTCTCACGACCCGTGAGCGGCTCGCCGGCGCTGTAGTAGCCCGCGGCGTCGTCGTGGCGCTGGGGGTCCTCGGGGGAGGACGGGTCGGCGGTCTTGAGCGTTTCGGTCATGCGTTCCTCACAGGGCTGGGTCGTGACGCACAGTGACGGGGTGCCCGAGCGCTAGGAGATGACTCCCAGCAGCACGGAGATCGGGACGAGGGAGAAGCCGCCCGCGACGACGACGGCGAGCACCAGGCCGGCGCGCTTCCACAGCACGCGCTGGCGCACGGAGTTGGTCAGGCCGAGCGTCTGCCCGGCGCTCCAGACGCCGTGGTGCAGGTGCAGACCGAGGGCGAGCATCGCGACGAGGTAGATCAGCGTCAGCCACCACACCTCGAAGGAGTCGACCATCAGCTGGAACGGGTTGTTGGTCTCCCCGCCCTGCGGGTTGATCTTCACGACGGTGAAGTTGAGCAGGTGCCAGACGATGAACAGCAGCAGCGTGACGCCGCCCCAGCGCATCCACTGCGAGGAGAAGCTCGCGCCGGTGCGCTTCTTGACCACGTACTTGGTCGGCCGGGCCGCGTTGGCACGGCGCCACAGCGTGACCGCGGCGTAGACGTGCAGCACCAGCGCGCTCAGCAGCACCACGCGGGCGATCCACAGGAACCCGGAGTAGGGGAGCAGCGGCTCGCCCAGCTCACGCAGGTGCTCGGCGTAGTCGTTGAACGCCTGCTCGCCGGCGAAGGCCTTGAGGTTGCCGTACATGTGCGCGAGCACGTAGGCGACGAAGATCAGGCCGGTGGTCGCCATCACGAGCTTCAGCGCGATGGTCGAGCGCGTCGACGACCTGGTGGTCTTGGTGGGAGTCGCAGTTGCCACAACCATCACCGTATCCCCACCTCGCAGGCGGTAGGCCCACCGGGAGTGTGAGATATCAGACGGGATCCTCACGTACGCCGCTCGTAGCAGCGGCCGTCGCCGCCGGGACGGGCTCGCGGTGCAGGATCAGCACGGCCCGGTCGTCCTCCCCGCGGCTCACCTCGGAGATGACGCGGCGCGCGGCGCCGTCGAAGCCCGGGGCGACCGCCACCGCGGCGCGCTCGCCGAGCCAGTCGAGGCCGACGTCGAGGTCGTCGGAGCGGAACTCGATGACCCCGTCGGTGTAGAACATCAGCGCGTCGCCGGGCTCGAGCACGCCCGTGACCGCCGGGATGTCGGGGTCGGGCACGATGCCCAGCGCCATGCCGGCGGCGGTCTCGCGCTGCCACGCACCCGCGGCCGCCGACCACCGCAGCGCCGGGGGGTGGCCCGCGCTGGTGAGCGAGTAGGCGCCGGAGTCGAGGTGCACCAGGACGTGCACGGCGGTGGCGAAGCTGTCGTCCTGGTGCAGCCGCAGCAGGAAGTCGTTGGCCGTCTGGAGCAGCCGGTCGGGCGGCAGCGCCCCGAGGAGCCCGCCGATCGCGCCGCCGAACTGCAGCGCCTGGGACGCGGCTCCGACGCCCTTGCCGCAGACGTCGACGAGGATCATCTCGAGCCGCTGCTCGTCCTCGTCGAGCCGGGCGACCAGGAAGTCGCCGCCGTAGCCGACGCCGCTCGCGGCGAGCATGGCGGACTGCGAGCTCCACCCGTCGGGCAGCGCGGGCACCCGGCCGCTGGCCTGCAGCCGCCGGCGCAGGTCGTCGAGCATCGCCTCGCTCATCGGCCCGGGCAGGCCGCTGTGCTGGCGGCTGGAGGTGAACAGGATCAGCGCCATCGACAGGGCGGTCGTGACGAGCGCGCTGATGCGTGGCCCGTCGAGCCCGGCCTGGGTGGCCACGGCGTACGGCGCGAGCACCGCGGTCACCCCGCACAGCACGGCGAGCGGGACGAACCGGAGCAGGATCATGCCGAGCAGCAGCCACACGTAGTAGGCCGTGAGCGGCAGCAGCTCGTACTTCGTCATGGAGACCGCGAAGCTCGCGACCACCCCGAGCAGCAGCGCGGCCAGCGTGAGCCCCTGGCTCTCGCGGCTGCCGGTCTTCCAGGTCGCGACCGGGTCGGCGAGGTAGCGACGCACCCGCGTCGACAGCGTCGTCGTGCCTGCCATGCCACCTGCCCCCATCGGTCCCCGCCGTCCGGGGTCCTCCCAGGATAGGCGTCGGCCCCGACCCGCCTACCCTCGGCGCACCTCGTGCCCGGTGAGCAGCGGACGGGCCGCGGCCGGGTAGTGGTCGTCGGTCAGCTCGGCGACCGCCAGGTCCCAGTCGCGGTCGGCGACCGAGTCCCGGGTGGCGGCCGCCAGGGTGAAGCGGAGGTCGGGGCTCGCCCCCAGCCGCGCGACGGCGCGGGCGAAGCCGTTGCCGCCCCGGTCGGTGCCGACCAGGAGCCCGTTCTGCTCGTGGCGCACGGCGGTGGCCGCCGTGCCGTTGTCGTAGGCGACGACCGGGACGCCGCTCGCGAGCGCCTCGAGGACGACGGGGGAGCAGACCTCGCGCCGGCGCGGCTGCACCAGGACGTCGAGGCTGGCCAGGCAGCGGGCCCGCTCCAGCCCGGTGACGTGGGGCAGCACCTTGGCGCCGTGGGCGCGCAGCGCGGCCGCGCCGGGGCCGTCACCGAGGGCGACGAGCCGGACGCCCGGCAGCTTCGCGACCGCCGCCAGCCGCGAGACGACCTTGCGCCGCTGAAGCGGGCCGACGTACCCGACGACCAGGAGCCCGCCGTCGGGGGCGTGGGCCCGCGACCAGCGGTCGTGCAGCTCGGCGTCGCGCAGCCCGGGGTGGTGGTGCGCCAGGTCGACCCCCGGCCCCCACACCTTGGGGTGCAGCACCAGCGACGGGATCGCGAGCTGGTCGGCCGCCTCGGCGACCTTCATCCCGAGACGGTGGGGGTCGACGAGGTGCACCAGGTCGGGCCGGGAGAGGCGCAGCGCCTCCCTCACCGCGGAGACCGGCGTCATGCGGCTCGCCCAGAACACCCGCGCGCCGTGGAAGCTCGCCTGGCCACGGCCCGTGGTGAACAGGGCGACGTCGTGGCCGCCCGCGACCAGGCGCACGACGACCTCGCGGGTGACGCGGGCGCTGGGCTCGTCCGCCGGGGTGAACAGCTCGGTGCTGAGGGCGATGCGCATGGCCCCACCCTGGGCCCGGGGGGTGGCCGACGGGTGACGACGCGACGTGGCGCCGGTGAACGGGTGGCCGACCGCGGGGCTCAGCCGGGCACGATGCCGTGCAGGCACACGTCGTGGCGCCGTACGCCGCCCGACTGCTCGGGGTCGCGCAGCGGCAGGTAGCTGCGCCGCACGCCCTCCTGCTCCATCCCCGCCGCGAGGGCGACACGGCACGAGGCGGCGTTGTCGACGCTGTGGTCGAGCTGGACCCGCGCCGCGCCGGGACCTTCGGGGTCGTGCAGCAGCCAGCGCACGAGGAGCCGCAGCGCTCGGCTCGCCACGCCCGTCCCGCGGGCGTCGGGGTGCACGGCGTACCCGACGTCGACGACGCCCATCGTCGGGTGGGCGCCGTGGCGCCAGGCGAGCTCGCCGAGGAAGCGGTCGGGGTCCGTCTGCGCCGCGACCGCCAACCTGCCGGGCTGCAGCGCGCCCAGTGCGGCCGCCGACCCGGTGACGCGCTCGTCGACCTGCTCGAGGTCGCCGGGCACCGGCACCCCGGCCGGCACCCCGAGCGCCAGCTGCAGCGGGTCGTGGGCCAGCTCGAGCACCCGGTCACGGTCGCCGGGGGCGAGCGCGCGCAGCACGAGGCCCTCGCCCTGCGCGGGGAACCCTCCGCTCGTCACGCCGGGACCCTAGTGCGCCACGCCCGGTCCTGGGCTACTGACGGGTATTTCACAGTCCCTGGGCACCGGACGGCCCCTGTCCCTATGGTCTGCGGCATGAGCGGTGACGGGCGTCTCGTCCTGGCCGAGGGCCTCGAGCCCTCGTGGCAGCACGACCAGGCGGAGTGGGAGGCGGCCGCGGCCGCGGTGCTCCGCAAGGCCGGCCGGCTGGGGGCCGACGACCCCGACGACGCCGTGTGGCAGAAGCTGGCGCGCCGCACCCTCGACGGACTGACCGTGCACCCGCTCGGCACCCGGGAGCTCGTCGCCGACCTGCCCGACCCGGTGCGCCCACCCGCCCGCGACGCCGGCTGGGACGTCCGCACCTGGGTGCCCGACGCCGACCCGTCGGCTGCCCGCGCCGCCGCGCTGGCCGACCTCGAGAACGGCGCCCACTCGCTCTTGCTCCGGGTCGGCCGCGGCGGCCTCGTGCCGACCGACCTCGCCGCCGCGCTCGAGGGCGTCCTGCTCGACGTCGCCCCGGTCGTCCTCGACGCGCCCCACGACGGGCTCGAGGCCGCGCGGGCCTTCGCCGACGTCGCGCGCGGCACGACGCTGGCGGCCGGCACCAACCTCGGTCTCGACCCGTTCGCGGCCGCGGCGCGCGCGTTGGTCTCGACAGGCTCGACCAGCGGCGACGGCTCGACCAGCGACGCCGCCGAGGCCGTCGTCGAGGCGCACCGGCTCGCCGCCGCGCTGGGCTGCCGCGCCCTGGTCGTCGACGGCACCGCGCTGCACGACGCTGGCGCCTCCGACGTGCAGGAGGTCGGCTACGCGCTGGCCGTCGCCGCGCACCACCTGCGGGTGCTCGAGGCGGCCGGGGTGGGCGTCGACGAGGCGGCCGGCACCATCGAGCTGCGGCTCGCCGTGACCGACGAGCAGTTCCCGACCATCGCCAAGCTGCGCGCCGCCCGCCGGCTCTGGGCGCGGGTGCTGGAGCTCAGCGGCGCCTCGCCCGACCACCGCCAGGTGGTGCTGCACGCGGTGACCTCGCGACCCATGACCACCCGTCACGACCCCTGGGTCAACATGCTGCGCACCTGCGTCGCAGCGTTCGCCGCCGGCGTCGGGGGAGCCGACGCCGTCACGGTGCTGCCCTTCGACCACCGGCTCGGCCTGCCCGACGCGTTCGGCCGCCGCATCGCGCGCAACACCAGCACGCTGCTCGTCGAGGAGAGCCACGTGGCCCGCGTCGCCGACCCCGCGGGCGGGGCCTTCGCCGTCGAGCGGCTCACCGACGACCTCGCCCACGCCGCGTGGGAGGAGCTGGGCCGGATCGACGGTGCGGGTGGACGTGGCGGCGTGGCCGCGGCCCTCGCCGACGGCTCCCTGGCCGAGCGCGTGGGAGCGGTGGTCGCCGAGCGCGACCGCCAGGTCGCGACCCGACGCCGTGCGGTCACGGGCACCTCGGAGTTCCCTCACCTCGAGGAGACGCTGCCCGAGCGCGCCCCCTACCCCGAGGGCGCCGACGAGGTCCGGCCGTGGGGCGAGGCGTTCGAGCGGCTGCGGGCCGAGCCGTCGCCTGCCCCGGTCTTCCTCGCCACGATGGGCAGCCTCGCCGCCCACACGGCGAGGGCGACGTACGCCGGCAACCTGCTGGCCGCGGGCGGGGTCGCCGTCACCGCGGGCGGGCCGCACGACGACGTCGAGGCGGTGCTCGCCGACCACGACGGCGAGGCCGTGGCCTGCCTGGCCGGGCGCGACGAGGACTACGCCGCGTGGGGGCCCGAGCTGGTCGCCGCGCTCCGCGAGGCCGGGGTGCGCCACGTCGTGGTGGCGGGCCGGCCCGAGGTCGGCGGCCGCGAGCTCGGCGTCGACGACCATGCGGCGGTCGGCACCGATGCCGTCGCCTTCCTGACGCGGCTCAAGGAGGAGCTCCGATGAGCGTTCCCGACAGCTTCGCCGGGCTCGACCTCGCGGGCGAGGTCCGCGCCGACGAGCCGGTCGAGCGCGACGCGTGGCCCTCGCCCGAGGGCATCGACGTGCTGCCGGTCTACGGCCCCGAGCACCTCTCGGGCCTCGACGGACTCGACACCTACCCCGGGCTCGCGCCGTACCTGCGCGGTCCCTACCCCACGATGTACACCACCCAGCCGTGGACGGTCCGCCAGTACGCCGGCTTCTCGACGGCCGAGGAGTCCAACGCCTTCTACCGCCGCAACCTGCGCGCGGGCCAGAAGGGACTGTCGGTCGCCTTCGACCTCGCCACCCACCGTGGCTACGACTCCGACCACCCACGGGTCAAGGGCGACGTCGGCATGGCCGGCGTCGCGATCGACTCCATCTACGACGCGCGCCAGCTCTTCGACGGCATCCCGCTCGACCAGATGTCGGTGTCGATGACCATGAACGGCGCGGTGCTGCCGGTGATGGCGCTCTACGTCGTCGCCGCGGAGGAGCAGGGGGTGAAGCCCTCGCAGCTCACCGGGACCATCCAGAACGACATCCTCAAGGAGTTCATGGTCCGCAACACCTACATCTACCCACCGAAGCCGAGCATGCGGGTGATCAGCGACATCTTCGCCTACACCAGCCAGCACATGCCGCGGTTCAACTCCATCTCGATCTCGGGCTACCACATCCAGGAGGCCGGGGCGACGGCCGACCTCGAGCTCGCCTACACCCTCGCCGACGGCGTCGAGTACCTCAGGGCGGGCCGTGCGGCCGGCCTCGACGTCGACGTCTTCGCGCCACGGCTGAGCTTCTTCTGGGCCATCGGCATGAACTTCTTCATGGAGGTCGCCAAGATGCGCGCCGCCCGCGCGTTGTGGGCGCGGCTGGTGCGCGACTTCGACCCCCAGAACCCCAAGTCGCTGTCGTTGCGCACCCACTCGCAGACCAGCGGCTGGTCGCTGACCGCGCAGGACGTCTTCAACAACGTCCAGCGCACCTGCATCGAGGCGATGGCCGCCACTCAGGGCCACACCCAGTCGCTGCACACCAACGCCCTCGACGAGGCGATCGCGCTCCCGACCGACTTCTCGGCCCGCATCGCCCGCAACACCCAGCTGCTGCTGCAGCAGGAGTCGGGCACCACGCAGACCATCGACCCGTGGGCCGGCAGCTGGTACGTCGAGCGGCTCACCCACGACCTCGCCGAGCGGGCCTGGACCCACATCGTCGAGGCCGAGGAGGCCGGAGGCATGGCCGCGGCCATCGAGCAGGGCCTGCCCAAGATGCGCATCGAGGAGGCCGCCGCCCGCACCCAGGCGCGGCTCGACTCCGGCGTGCAGACGCTGGTCGGCGTCAACACCTACCGGCTGCCCGACGAGGACCCGCTGGACGTGCTGCGCGTCGACAACGCCAGCGTCTACCGCCAGCAGGTCGCCAAGCTCGAGCGGCTGCGCGAGGAGCGCGACGCCGACGAGGTGCAGCAGCGCCTCGACGCCCTGACCCGCGCCGCCGAGGGGGAGCCGGGCCGGGCCGACAACCTGCTGGGGCTCTCCGTCGACGCCGCCCGCGCCAAGGCCACCGTCGGCGAGATCTCCGAGGCGCTCGAGAAGGTCTGGGGCCGCCACCGCGCCACGATCCGTACGATCTCGGGGGTGTACAAGCGCGAGTCGGGCTCCAGCGACGCGCTCGCGAAGGTCGTCGCCGCGACCGAGCAGTTCGCCGAGGACGAGGGCCGTCGCCCGCGGATCCTCGTGGCCAAGATGGGTCAGGACGGCCACGACCGCGGCCAGAAGGTGATCGTCTCGGCCTTCGCCGACATGGGCTTCGACGTCGACGTCGGGCCGCTGTTCGCCACGCCCGAGGAGGTCGCGCAGCAGGCGGTCGACGCCGACGTGCACATGGTCGGGGTCAACTCCCTCGCGGCCGGCCACCTCACGCTCGTGCCCGAGCTCCAGCAGGCCCTGGCCGACCAGGGGGCGCCCGAGGTGATGATCGTCGTCGGCGGCGTGATCCCGCCCGACGACGTGCCGACCCTGCTGGAGATGGGCGCCGCCGCGGTGTTCCCGCCCGGCACCGTCATCGCCGACGCCGCGCTCGACCTGCTCGGCAAGCTCGCCGCTCAGCTCGGTCACCCCGTGCACGAGGGCTGACGGCGGCTTGGTCTCGACAGGCTCGTCCAACGGGATCGACGTCGGCGCGCTCGTCGAGGGGGTGCGGGCCGGCACGCGGGCGGCCGTGTCGCGGTCGATCACCCTGGTCGAGTCGTCGCGACCCGACCACCGCGCCGCCGCGCGCGAGCTGGTGGCCGAGCTCGCCGACGCCTCGGTGACCTCGGTGCGCGTCGGCGTCTCCGGCGTCCCCGGAGTCGGCAAGTCGACGCTCATCGAGACGCTCGGCGGCCACCTGACGGGCCGGGGGCACCGCGTCGGGGTGCTCGCCGTCGACCCGTCGTCGGTCCGCACGGGTGGCTCGGTGCTCGGCGACAAGACCCGCATGGGCACGCTGGCGGCCGACCCTGCGGCGTACATCCGGCCCTCGCCGACCGCCGGGACCCTCGGCGGCGTCGCCCGGGCCACCGCGCAGGCGATGGTCGTGCTCGAGGCGGCAGGCTACGACGTGGTGGTCGTCGAGACCGTCGGCGTCGGGCAGTCCGAGGTCACGGTGGCCGGCATGGTCGACACCTTCTGCTTCCTCACCCTGGCCCGCACCGGTGACCAGCTGCAGGGCATCAAGAAGGGCATCCTCGAGATCGCCGACGTGATCGCGGTCAACAAGGCCGACGGCGACCGCGAGGCCGAGGCTCGCGCCGCGGCACGCGAGCTGGCCGGGGCGCTGCGGCTGGTGGGTTCCGGCCAGGGCTGGGTGCCGCCCGTCACCACCTGCTCGGGCCTGCACGGCCCCGGCGTGCCCGAGCTGTGGGAGAAGGTGCTCGCCCACCGCGACTCGATGGGGGAGCAGGGCCTGGCCGACAAGCGCGCCCAGCAGCAGCTGGAGTTCACCTGGGCGCTCGTGCGCGACGAGCTCGACCAGCGGCTGGCCCGCTCGCCCGGCGTGCGCGCGGTCCGGCAGGAGCTGCGCGAGGAGCTGCTGTCGGGCGCCACCACCGCTCCGCTCGCCGCCGACCGCATCCTGGCGGCGTACGACGGGGAGCACGACGGGCAGCACGACGGGCAGCACTTCGGGGGCGACCGGCGCTAGGGTCCGGCCCGTGCAGACCTCGCGCTTCCTGCTGGTCGTCGGCACCCTGGTCGCCGCGGTGCTGGTGGCCGGCCTCTTCCTGGTCTACGCGGTCGGGGAGTCGGTGCTCGGGTGGACGCCGGGGCGCGACCCCGAGCCGCCGGAGCGGCAGCGCGCGGTGCTCGCCACCGTGGTCGCGGGCCAGCGGGCGGCGGAGGACGCCAACGACGTGCAGCTGGTGCAGGCCGACCTCGACCGCGACGCCGCGCTGTGCCGGGGGCTGGAGTCCGACCGGCTCCGCGCCGCCGACCTGTCCGTCGACGACTGGTGGGGCACCGTCGAGGACATCCGGACCGGCGGCGGCGACGACGAGGCGGAGCTGCGTGTCGTGCTCGACCACGACGTCGAGCTGGTCGTCGACGGCGACGTGCCCGGGCAGGGGGTGCGGCCCGGCTCGTCGCTCTACGAGGACGTCGCCGAGCTCGCCGACGGCGAGGACGTGCTGGTCAGCGGGCGGTTCGTCGCCGATCCGGAGGGCTGCCTGGAGGAGCGCAGCCTGCGGCTGCGCAACAGCCTGCTGACCCCCGACTTCGCCTTCGTGCTGACCGGGATCGCGCCGCGCTGAGGTCGGCGCCGGTCTCGCGCTGCCGGGACCGACCGTCACGACGACGCCGCTGCCGATACCGTGGACCGAGTGAGCAGCCACGCCCGAGACCCCCGCGCCACGCTGCTCGGCCCTGTCCTCGACGACGCGCTCGCGGAGGTCGCGGCTCGTGAGGAGCTGCTCCTCGACGTGCGCCGCGACCTGCACGCCCACCCCGAGCTGTCGTGGTCGGAGCAGCGCACCGCGGCGCAGGTCGCCAAGCACCTCGAGCACGCCGGGGTCGACACCCGGCCCATGCCCCGCGGCGGCCTGCTGGCGGAGGTCGGCTCGGGACAGGGCCCGCTGGTGGCGCTGCGCGCCGACCTCGACGCGCTCCCGGTCGACGACCGCTCCGGCGACCCGTGGGCGAGCACGGTGCCCGGGGTCGCCCACGCCTGCGGCCACGACGTGCACACCACCGGGCTGCTCGGCGCCGGACTCGCCCTCCAGGCCGTCGCCGACCGGCTGCCCGGCCGGGTGCGGCTGGTCTTCCAGCCGGCCGAGGAGGTCATGCCCGGCGGGGCCCTGATGGCCATCGACGCGGGCGCCCTCGACGGTGTCGGCCACATCTTCGGCCTGCACGTCGACCCCACCCTCGACGTCGGCACCGTCGGGCTCCGCGAGGGCCCGCTCACCGGCGCCGCCGACCACCTCGACGTCGTCCTGACCGGCAAGGGTGGCCACACCAGCCGTCCCCACCTCACCGAGGACCTCACCTTCGCGCTCGGCAAGCTGCTCACCGAGCTCCCGGCCGTGCTCAGCCGGCGGCTCGACCCCCGCGCCGGGGTGAGCGTGGTCTGGGGGATGGTCCGCGCGGGCGCGGCCGTCAACGTCATCCCCGCCAGCGGGCAGGCGGGCGGCACCGTCCGCATGCTCGACGCCGTCGCCTGGGCCGAGGCCGAGCAGCTGGTCACCGACACCATCGAGCAGATCGTGGAGCCCTACGGCGTGGAGCCCCACGTGCGCTACGTGCGCGGGGTCCCGCCGGTCGTCAACGAGCACCGCTCGACGGTCCTGCTCTCCCGCGCGGTCGAGGCGGTGCTGGGGGAGCAGGGACTGGTCTCGACCACGCAGAGCCTCGGCGGGGAGGACTTCGCCTGGTACGTCGACAGCGTCCCGGGCGCCATGGCCCGGCTCGGCACCCGCACCCCGGGAGGGCCGACGTACGACCTGCACCAGGGTGACCTGCGGGTCGACGAGCGCGCCGTGCCCATCGCCTCGCAGGTCCTGGTGGCCGCGGCGCTCGGTGCGATGGCCCCGTGATGGTCACCGACCGATAACACTTCACCGCGGGGCCCCTCGCGCGGTAGGTCGAGCCACCGCGCCGATCTAGGGTGCGTGTCGACACGTGCCCCGGGCGGGGCACACCCGAGACACGAGGAGGCGTCTTGCGCCGGTTCAGCAAGATCGCTGCGGTGGCACTGGTGGGCTCGCTCGCCCTGGTGGGCTGCGGCAGCAACAGTGGCGGTGGCGGCAACGGCGGCAGCAACGGCGGCGGCGACGCCTCCGGCGAGGTCGACATCTGCAAGAGCGAGACCGGTGGCGACGGGCCGAAGATCGGCCTGGCCTACGACGTCGGCGGCCGGGGCGACCAGTCGTTCAACGACTCGGCGTACGCCGGTCTCGAGCGCGCCGTCGACGAGCTCGACGCCACCTGCGTCGAGGCCAACGCCCAGACCGACGACAACGACCAGACCCGCGCCGAGCGCCTGCGCACCCTCGCCGAGGGCGGCTACAACCCGGTCATCGCGGTCGGCTACCTCTACTCCCCGGCGGCGGCGGAGGTCGCCCCTGACTACCCCGACGTCGACTTCGCGGTGATCGACGGCTTCAGCACCACGATCGCCACCGACGCCGACAACCTCGCCGACCTCACCTTCGCCGAGAACGAGGGCTCCTACCTCGTCGGCGTCGCGGCGGCGCTGAAGTCGGAGAACGACCACGTCGGCTTCGTCGGCGGTGTCGACGGTGCGCTGATCCAGAAGTTCGAGGCGGGCTTCGTCGCCGGCGTCGAGTCGGTCAAGCCCGACGCGCAGATCGACGTCCAGTACCTCACCCAGGACCAGAACGACGCGGCCACCGGCTACGAGAACCCGTCCGGCGGCCGTGCCGCCGCCGAGGCGATGTACCAGGACGGCGCCGACGTGGTCTACCACGCGGCCGGCAAGTCGGGCCTCGGCGTCTTCCAGGCCGCGGCCGCGGCGGGCGAGGGCAACTGGGCCATCGGCGTCGACTCCGACCAGTACCTCACCGCGCCCGAGGACCAGCAGCCGCGCATCCTCACCTCGATGCTCAAGCGCATCGACACCGCGGTCTTCGAGGCCGCCAACGCGGTCGCCGAGGACTCCTGGCAGTCGGGCTTCGTGACCTACGACCTGCAGGCCGAGGGTGTCGGCTACTCCACCTCGGGTGGGTTCGTCGACGACGTCCAGGACGAGATCGACGCGGCCGGTGAGCAGATCATCAGCGGCGAGATCGAGGTCCCGGCGGAGCCGAAGGACAACTGAGGTCACCTGACCCAGCCGTGACCCAGGTGCCCGGACGACCTCCCGTCGTCCGGGCACCTGGCACGTCGCCCACCTGAGCCACCCACCCCCACTGCCCCCTGGAGGACCGCGCGTGTCCACCGCCCAACCCGCCGCCCCGCCGCCCGCGAGCCCCCGAGGGACCCCCGCGATCGAGCTGCGCGGCATCGGCAAGCGCTTCCCGGGCGTCATCGCCAACCACGACGTCGACATCACCATCGCCGCGGGCACCATCCACGCCCTCGTCGGCGAGAACGGTGCCGGCAAGTCGACGCTGATGAAGATCCTCTACGGGGTGCAGAAGCCCGACGACGGCACCATCGCCGTCGAGGGCGAGCAGGTCTCCTTCGCCACCCCCGCCGACGCGATCGCGCGGGGTATCGGCATGGTCTTCCAGCACTTCATGCTGGCCGACAACCTCACCGTCGCCGAGAACGTCACCCTCGGGGCCGAGAAGCTCCACGGCATCGGCGAGCCCGCCAAGCGGCGGATCCGCGAGATCTCGCAGCAGTACGGCTTCGACCTCGACCCCGACGAGCTCGTCGAGACCCTCGGCGTGGGCGAGCGGCAGCGCGTCGAGATCCTCAAGGTGCTCTACCGCGGTGCCCGCATCATCATCCTCGACGAGCCCACCGCCGTGCTGGTGCCGCAGGAGGTCGACGCGCTCTTCGACAACCTGCGCCTGCTCAAGGAGCAGGGCAACACCCTGATCTTCATCTCCCACAAGCTCGACGAGGTGCGCGCCGTCGCCGACCACATCACCGTCGTGCGACGCGGCACCACCGTCGCCTCGGTCGAGCCCGGCCAGGTCACCTCCCGCCAGCTCGCCGAGCTCATGGTCGGCAGCCAGCTGCCCTCGCCGAGCACCGAGGAGTCGACCGTCACCGACCGGGTGCTGCTCGCGGTGCGCGACCTCGAGGTCCTCGACGCCGCCGGCCGGCCCGAGCTGGCCGACGTCTCGTTCGAGATCCACGCCGGCGAGGTGCTCGGCATCGCGGGGGTCGAGGGCAACGGCCAGACCGAGCTGGTCGAGGCGCTGGTCGGCATGCGCCGGCCCGCGCGCGGCTCCGTCGAGCTCGCCGGGCAGGACGTCTCGTCGTGGTCGACACGCGAGCGCCGCGCCGCCGGCATCGGCTACGTGCCCGAGGACCGTCACCGCCACGGCCTGCTGCTCGACTCCCCGCTGTGGGAGAACCGCATCCTCGGCCACCAGACCCGCAAGCCGTCGGTCAAGGGCCCCTGGCTCGACCTGCGGGGCGCGCGCCGCGACTCCGGCCGCATCGTCGAGCAGTACGACGTGCGCACCCCCGGCATCGACACCACCGCGAGGGCGCTCTCGGGCGGCAACCAGCAGAAGTTCATCGTCGGCCGCGAGATGAGCGGCGACCCCCGGCTGCTCGTCGCCTCGCACCCGACACGCGGCGTCGACGTCGGCGCGCAGGCGCAGATCTGGCAGCACATCAAGGACGCCCGCCGCGAGGGCCTGGCGGTGCTGCTGGTCTCCGCCGACCTCGACGAGCTGATCGGCCTCTCCGACACCATCCGCGTGATCCTGCGCGGCCGCCTCGTCGGCGACTTCGACCCCCGCACGGTCACACCGCAGGAGCTCGGCTCGGCCATGACCGGCGCCGACGACGCGACCCCGACCACCGAAGGAGGGCGCGCATGAGCGCCGTACGTCGGGTGCTGCTGCCGCTGGCCGCCCCCGTGCTCGCCCTGGTCATCGCAGGCGTCGTCGTCTCGGCGCTGCTGATCGGCACCGGCGACGACGTCGTCGGCTTCTGGTCGGTCATGACGCAGCTGCCGGGCAACCGCAACATCGTCGCGATCCTCAACCAGGCGGCGATCCTCTACCTCTCCGGCGTGGCCGCGGCCATCGGCTTCCGGATGAACCTGTTCAACATCGGTGTCGAGGGCCAGTACCGGCTCGGGGGCTTCGCCGCGGGCGCGTTCGCGGGCCAGGCCTGGCTGCCGGGCTACCTCAACACCATCGTCGCGATCCTGCTGGCGATGCTGGTCGGTGCGCTCTGGGCCGCGATCGCGGGCCTGCTGCGGGCCTTCCGCGGGGTCAGCGAGGTGATCTCGACGATCATGCTCAACGCCATCGCGGGCTCGCTCATCGGCTACCTCATCAAGCAGTGGGGCGAGCGCACCGGCAACGCGACCAACAGCAGGACGATGCCCGAGGGCAGCCGGGTGGGCACCATCCCGCTCTTCCCCGACAGCACGACCGAGCTCTACGGCCTGACGCTGCTGGCGGTCGTGGTCGGCGTCGCGTTCTGGCTGGTGCTCAACCGCACCCGGTTCGGCTTCGACCTCCGGGCGTCCGGGGCGTCCGAGTCGGCTGCGGTCGCCAGCGGGGTCGACACCCGCAAGATGATCGTCACCGCGATGCTCGTCTCGGGCGCGGTCGCCGGACTGGTCGGGCTGCCGGTGATGTTCTCGCAGTCCTACAACTACGGCTCGTCGTTCCAGGTGGGCCTGGGCTTCGCCGGCATCGCGGTGGCGCTGCTCGGCCGCAACCACCCGGTCGGCATCGCGCTGGGCGCCCTGGTCTTCGCCTACCTGTCGCAGCAGGCCAACCTGCTCAACATCCAGGCCGGCATCAGCCCCGACATCATCCAGGCGACCCAGGGCATCATCGTGCTCGCCGTCGTCATCGCCTACGTCGTCGTGCGCCGCTACCAGGTGCGGCAGGAGCAGGCCGCGGTCGCCCGCGAGCTCCGCGCCGCCGCGAGCCACGCCCCCGCCGCCCCCGCGAGCACCGGAGGTGCCCGATGAGCCTCGACGCCCCCGGCACCCCCAGCACGGCCGCGCCGGCCGCGGAGGGCGCGACACCCGCGGGAGGCCGGGTCGGCCGACTCGTGCTGCTCGGCCTGCTCTTCGTGGTGCTGCTCGCGGCGGTGCGCGTCGTCACCGGCGCCGGGCCGCTCACGTCGTACGGCACCCTCGCCCTCACGCTGACGGCCGCCATGCCGATAGCGATGGCCGGTCTGGGTGGCCTGTGGTCGGAGCGCGCCGGCGTGGTCAACATCGGCCTCGAGGGCATGCTGATCGTCGGCACGCTCGGTGCGGGCTACATCGGCTACAGCTTCGGCTGGGTCGCCGGGGTGCTGGGCGCGATCGTCTTCGGCATCGTCGGCGGCGCGCTGCACGCGCTCGCCACCGTCGTGTTCGGCGTCGACCACATCGTCTCCGGCGTCGCCATCAACATCATCGCGGCCGGCGTCGCGGGCTTCCTGGCGGAGGTGTGGTTCTCGGCGCTGCCGGGCGGCGGGCCGACCCAGTCACCGCCGCTGCCGCAGATCCCGCGCATCGACCTGCCGTTCCTGCACGAGCCCCTGCAGGACCTCGCCGGTACCGGCTGGTTCGTGCTGGCCGACGTCGCCTCCCTGCTGCAGGTCTTCACCCGCGACCTCTCGCTGCTGCACGTGGTCGGGCTCCTGCTCTTCCCGCTCAGCGCCTACCTGCTGTGGCGCACCCGCTTCGGCCTGCGGCTGCGGTCCTGCGGGGAGGCGCCGGCCGCGGCCGAGTCGCTGGGCGTCGACGTCTACCGCTACAAGTTCGCCGCCGTGCTCATCTCCGGGGCGTTCGCCGGTCTCGGCGGCGCGATGCTCGCGATGGTCTCGTCGTCGGGGTTCCAGGTCGGCCAGACCAACGGCCTCGGCTACATCGGCCTCGCCGCGATGATCTTCGGCAACTGGCGCCCGACGGGGCTGTTCCTGGGGGCGCTGCTGTTCGGCTACACCCAGGCGCTGCCGTTCCGCGATGGCCCCGAGACGGTGCACGCGCTGCTGCTCCTGCTGGGTGTGCTGCTGGTGCTGCTGGCCGTCTACCAGATCACCCGCAGGCAGGGACGCCAGGCGATCACGCTCGGCATCTTCGCCGCGGCCTTCCTGGCGTGGTTCGCCGGCACGGACGTGGTGCCGGCCGACTTCACCCGCATGTCGCCCTACGTCACCACGCTCCTCGTGCTCGCCTTCGCCTCCCAGCGGCTGCGCATGCCCGCCGCCGACGGGCTGCCCTACCGCAAGGGCTCGGTCGGATGAGCCCGGACGACGGCAGCGGCTTCGACTGGGAGCAGCTCAAGGCCCGCGCCGTCGAGGCCGCCACCCACGCCTACGCGCCGTACTCCCACTTCCCGGTGGGCGCCGCGGCCGTGGTCGACGACGGCCGCGTCGTCACCGGCTGCAACGTCGAGAACGCGTCGTACGGCGTGGGGCTGTGCGCCGAGTGCGCCCTGGTCGGCCAGCTGCACCTCGGCGGCGGGGGTCGGCTCACGCACTTCGTGTGCGTCAACGGCGCCAGCGAGATCCTGATGCCCTGCGGTCGGTGCCGCCAGCTGCTCTTCGAGGCCGGCGGTCGCGACCTGCTGCTGTGGACCGTCAGCGGCGTCAAGGCGATGAGCGAGGTGCTGCCGGATGCCTTCGGGCCCGACGACCTCACCTGAGCTCGACCTGGGCTCGCCCGACCTCGTCGTCGACCCCTACCCGGTGCTCGCCGCCGAGCGCGCGCACCACGAGGTCGCCTGGCACGAGCCCAGCGGCAGCTGGCTGACCTTCTCGCACGCGGCCGCCGGCGCGGTGCTGCGCGACCGGCGGCTGGGCCGGCTGTGGCGCGACCGCGAGCCCGCGGCGTACCTCGAACCCTTCAACCTGCTCCACCGCCACCAGATGATGGAGCAGGAGCCGCCCGACCACACCCGGCTGCGGCGCGCGGTCGCCGGCGCGTTCAACCGCGGCCACGTCGAGCGGCTGCGGCCGCGCGTGCGCACGATCGCCGCCGAGCTGCTGGAGCAGGCGGGGGAGCGCTTCGACGTGCTGGCGGCGTACGCCGAGCCGCTGCCGGTGCTCGTCATCGCCGAGCTCGTGGGCCTCGAGGCGGCCTCCGTGCCCGACCTGCGGCGGTGGAGCCAGGCGATCGTCCGGATGTACGAGCCCGCGCCCTCCGACGCCGTGGTTGCCGAGGCGGTCGCCGCGTCCGACGACTTCGCCGCCCTGGTGCGCGGGCACCTCGAGCGCCGGCGTGCCACCCCGGGCGACGACCTCACCACCGACCTCGTCGCGGCCGGCCTCACGGACCTCGAGCTCGTCGCCACCGTCGTGCTGCTGCTCAACGCCGGCCACGAGGCGTCGGTCAACGTCTTCGGCAACGGTCTCGCCGGGCTGCTGCGCTCCGGCACCCCGCTCGGGGCCGTGGCCGACCACGCCGTGCTGGTCGAGGAGATGCTGCGCTTCGACTCCGCCCTGCAGCTGTTCGAGCGCACCGCCAAGGAGCCCGTCGAGGTGGCCGGCGTCCGGCTGGAGGCGGGGGAGAAGATCGCCGCCCTGCTCAGCGCCGCCAACCGCGACCCCGCCGTCTTCGCCTCGCCGGACGTGTTCGACGCCGGGCGGGCCGCCAACCCGCACCTCGCCTTCGGCGCCGGCACCCACTTCTGCCTCGGCGCCCCGCTGGCCCGGATGGAGCTCGTCGAGTCGCTCGGCGTCCTCGCCGCCGCCCGTCCCGACCTCGCCCTCGACGGCGAACCCACCTCCCGCGGCACCTTCGTCCTCCGCGGCTTCTCCACCCTCCCCGTCACCGGCTGACCCCTGCCGACGTCGGCTGGCCGATCCTGAGACCCGATGAGGTGAGGGCCTGGCCTCGGGTGCGGGGGTCTCGTGGCCCTCGCCCACCCGGCCCGACCTCTGCTCCCTGAGGAGGTTGCGCAGCAACCGTCTCGAAGGGCCCGCGCGGTTGCTGGGTGCGGGTTTTCGCGGCCCTCGCCCGGGCCCGCGCACCTCGACCACCACTGCCGACCGCGTTGGTCGAGGTGCGAGGAGCGCCAGCGACGAGCCGCGAGACCCAGCAAGGCGCCCAGCACCCTGGGCCGCCGCCCGTCCGGATGCTGTCGGGGCTCGGGGCACCTCGACCACCCGGCCCGACCACTGCTCCCTGAGGAGGTTGCGCTGCAACCGTCTCGAAGGGCGCGGTTACGGGGGTCTCGAGGCCCTCGCCCAGGGGCTCGGGCACCTCGACCACCACTGCCGACCGGGTTGGTCGAGGTGCGAGGAGCGCAAGCGACGAGCCTCGAGACCCAGCAAGGCGCCTGCAATGCCGGCGCCAGGCAGTCCGGATGCTGTCGCTCACCTGTTCGATTGTCAGTTCGCAACGGTAGACTCCAGTCATGGAGACCGCCCCGATCAACACCGCCGACACGGCACCTGTCGACGTGCGGACAGCGATCATCGACGAGCTCCTGACTGCCCGAGCCGACGCCCACGCAGCCGAGGTGAAGCAGGTGTGGATGGCGCTGCAGTGGGCGCTTGCGCACCCGGCCGAGGTCGACACCGACGGCGTCGTGGCTGACTACGCGGGCTGGGGCGAGCCGGGCCTGCTGGCCACCGACGAGTCCAGGATGCTTGTTCCGATCGCGGGCCCCGGTGCACCCCTCGTCGACCCCCTGGCCCCGCTCGAGCTCGGTGCGGCGCTCGACCGGTCCCACGACCACGCCCGCCAGCTCATCGGCGACGCGCTCGAGCTCGCGTTCCGGCTCCCCCGGCTGTGGGCGCTGACCCAGGAGGGACGGGTGCCGGTGTGGCTCGCACGTCAGATCTCGCGGGAGACCCACGACCTGAACTACGACGCCGCGCTGCACGCCGACCGGCTCATCACCGCCGTCCCGCAGAAGATCGCCGCCGTCGACGCCGCCCGGCTGATCCACGAGGCCCGGCTCACCGCCGACCCCGACCGCGGCATCGCGGACGAGGAAGCAGCCGCCTCCCGTCGTGGGGTGTGGCTGCGCCGCGACCGCCGCGCCCCGGGCGTGGTCGACGTGAACATGACCCTCGACGCCGACGACGCCGACCTCCTCGACAGCACCCTGAACCGGGTCGCCGCCGACCTCAGGGACTTCGGCGACACCAGCGACCGCGACGTCCGGCGGGCGACCGCCGTGGGGATCCTGGCCGACCCCCAGCACGCCCTCGACCTCATGTCCGGACGCACCACCCACCCTGACCCCGGCGCACCCGGCGGCGTCGACCTCGTCGTCCACCTCACCCCCACCGACCTCACAGCCGAGCACGGCACCGTCGTCGAGGAGACCCGCGGCGCCGCCTCCACACAGCAGCTCACCGCGTGGGTCCGCCGCCGCACCGCTCACGGCGGCAGGATCCGGGTCAGGGAGGTCACGGCCCGGGGGTCTCGAGACGGTTGCTGCGCAACCTCCTCGACCACCGGACCGACCTTCGAGGGCGACGTCCAGTCCTGGCTGGCCCGGCACGGCATCGACGCCCCCGTCACCACCCTGCGACCCATTGCCCTCGACAGTGACCCGGCCGTCGACCATCACGACCCGCCACCGCTCATGCACGAGCAGGTGGTGCTCCGCGACGCCCACTGCGCCTTCCCCGGCTGCCGCCGAGACTCACGAGCCTGCGACCTCGACCACATCGACACCTACCAGTCACCAGACGACGGCGGACCACCCGGCCAGACCCACCCGGCCAACCTGGCAAGTCGCCAATACGTCCCCCTGTCGGGTGCAGCACGACCGAACGGGCGGGCGGGAGGAATAAGGTGGCGCTGTGCCTACGGATGTCAAGCGACCGACCTTCCTGTCGCTCTCGATGACCAACTTCCTTTCCTATAAGTCAGCCACCCTCGTCTTCGATGACATCGTGGCAGTCGTCGGCCCCAACGCGAGCGGCAAGTCGAATGCCGTTTCTGCAATCAAGTTGCTGAGGGAGATCCCAATTCACGGCCTCCCGGTAGCGCTAGCTCGGCGCGGGGGCTTCGACAAGCTCAGACATCGAAGCGCAGGACGCCCGTACGACCCGGCTCTTCGAATTGAGTTTCGATTGGCGCCCGACCAGGAGGTCTCGTTTTACGAGATCAATCTCGGAGCAGTGAAAGGTGGCCAATACCGAGTCAAGTCGGAATCGGCGCAGGTTTTTGTGGATGGTTCGGAATACAGCTTTATAAGTGACGGAAAGTCCGTCACCTATGACGAGATGGGGTACGAGTTCGTCGAGGTCGACGCCGAGGACGGCGATAAGTCCTCCGGTTCGACCACACGCGGCCGAGTACGCCACGTCAAGCAGGAGCGGAAATTCCCAGTCTCTCCCGGGCAGAGCGCCATGTCCGCCGCGGGGATGGCTGGTTTCCAGGTGTACGAAACCTTACAGCTGATGCAGACTGTCGAAGTCAACCCGGCGCGGGTTTCGGCTCTCCAGGAGCCCAGTTCAACGCGTGAGTTCGAGCCCGATGGCTCAAACACCGTGAGCATCTACGAGTCTTTGTCGCCCGTCGCCAAATCAGCCCTGGTCGACGAATTGTCAGCGATCGTGCCTGGCATTATTCGAATTGAGGTGCAGCGGCTTGCCGACCAGCAGACTCTGAAGTTTGTGCAAGCCACGGCAAGCGGGAACCGAGAGTTCTACGCCAAGCAGATGTCGGACGGAACGCTCCGTGCCTTCAGCATCCTGTTGGCAATGTCTCAACTGAAGGCTCCCGCGATGCTGGTGATTGAAGAGCCCGAGATTGCGATTCACCTAGGCGCGTTACGCACGTTGGTCGACATTCTCAAGCAACAGGCTGAATCTGCGCAAATCATCATTACTACGCATTCTGCCGACATCATCGACTCGCTGCCGCTCGACTCGTTGCGAGTGGTATGGAACGACGGCGGAGAGTCGCATGTCGGGGCCGTCGCCGAGCACACCTTGGGTCCTGTTCGACAAGGCCTCATTTCTCCAGGGGAACTATTGCGCGCTGACTCTCTGGACCCCGCCGCCGTATGACCGCCGCAGTAGACGCTCCGCACATTGGCTTGGTCGTAGAGGGAGCGGGCGAGCGGGAGGCCGTGCCCGTTCTGCTCCGTCGCTATATGGAAACGACACACGACTACGCCGATGTGCTCGGAAAGCCAGTGCCGACGCATGGCCGCGGGAATGCAGAGCGCGATGGTGGACTGGAGGGATTCGTAGCGATTGCGGCTTCTCGCCCCGGATGCCAGGGGGTGATGTGCTTCTTCGACTCCGATAAAGATTGTGCCGCAAAAATGGGTCCGGCCTGGCTGTTGCGCGCGACCGAAGCTTGCGGCGTCCCCGTGTTTGTCGTCTTGGCTGAGCCGAATTTTGAGCAGTGGATCTACTCTTCAGCAGAAACGCTAAGTCTGGGCCTCGATTACACTGAAGGCGCAAACGGCATGGGTGCCATTGTTAAGGCCTTGAAGCCAGTCAAATACGTCAAGCCAACCTGGCAGCCAAGGCTCACACACCGGATGGATCTGCAACTCGCCGCAGAACGCCATTCCGGACTGCAGCGCACGTTGCGGAAGTTTGACGAGCTGCGGGCCGGTCTTGACTTGAAGTAGCAACAGAACTCGACGTGGCGGCGGTCCGGGGGGGTGGGGGTGCCTCTCGGGTCGCCAGGGGCCCCGCTCGTGCGAGGCACGAGCGCGGGTGGGGGTGGCGGCGCACCCCCACCGGACCGCCGCCACCGGTGAGCCGAACTTGGGCCTTCCCAACTGCGGGTCGGGTCTGTACTGTCCGGTTCGTCCGAAGGGATGCGGGTGAGCCGCATCGGAGTCGCACCGGGGAGTTTGCGCCCCGGCGTCGCGCAGGCCAACCGATCACGGGTCTGCGGTCACGGCGAGGAACGTGGTCGGGCGGGACTTCACCAGTCCCTCTCGACTCGCGGAGTCCCCTGTGTCCTCGTCGCACCTGTCTTCGATCACCCGTCCCGATGCCGGATGGGCGCTGAATCTGTATCCCTCGGCTGGCGAGGCGGGTGGCTCGTTCGTCTCGTCCTACCGGCCTTCCCGGTCCTGGGTGCCGGGTACTCCGGCTGCTGATCCGGCGCGGGCTCGCGCTGAGGCTGGTCGTCGTGCCCGCGGGAAGGTGCGCCGCTACTGCGCGGCGAACCGACTGACACGGTTCGGCACGCTGACCTACGCAGGCTCCGGCAAGCACGATCCGGTCGAGGTCCGGGCGGACGTTGCGCGGTTCTTCCGGTCGCTGCGCTCGTCGCTGGATGGACGGACGCTGCCTTACGTGTGGGTGCCGGAGTGGCACAAGACCGACCACGGTCTACACCTGCACTTCGCGCTCGGCCAGTACGTGAACTACCGGCTGATTCGCTCGACGTGGGGACACGGGTTCATCTCCATCAAGCGCCACACCGACCTGGCCGTCGGCTCGGGGCCGCTGCAGGAGTCACGCAAGGCCGCGAACTACCTGTCGAAGTACATCTCCAAGAGCTTCGACAACGACGCTCCCTCGCGGGCGTTGCAGTTGCACCGCTACGACCTGGCACAGGGATTCCAGCCGCGACCGGTCCGGCTCGAGGGGCGCTCGTCCGAGCAGTTGCTAGGGGAAGCGTCAGAGTTGATGTCCGGGAAGCCGACGCGGCTGTGGTCGTCACGTGACGTCGAGGGGTGGCAGGGTCCGCCGGCGGTGTGGGCGGCATGGGGCTGAGTGGTCGCTCTGATGCTGAGGTCGCGGCGTGGGTGGCGGCGTCCTGCGAGGCTCAGGGGGTGCCGGTGAAGGTCACCGATGTCACGGTCGTGCGCCGGGTGGGGACGCTGCTGGGCGTGGCGGGTGGTGGCACGCGCGCGCACTCGCGGAGCGGGAGCACGCGGGCCACCGACCGCCACGGTTCAGTGACGCCACATGACGCGGACGCGGCCCGGGTCGACCGTCGTGGCTCCGCGGAGGCCGGGGCTGATGACGGCGTGGTCGATGACTGCTCCCATGATGCTGTGCTGGCGGGACAGGTTGAGACCCGACCATGACTCCCGCAGGGCGTGGCCGTTGCCTGTCAGGCCGCTGAGTGCGCTGGTGTGGGTCGCGGCTGCCATCTGTCGTTGCAGGGCTTCGAGGCGGTCCTGGATCGGGCGACGGGCGGTCATCCATTCGCGCATGGTGATGTCGCGGGCGGCGTAGGCGTGGCTCAGTTCCTCTATTTGCTCCTGGGCTTGGTCGAGCGCTGCTGCAACTTCGCGGGTGCGCTCGTCGGCGCTGCTGCGTCCGGCCAGGGCGTCGGCCATCTCGGGGGTGTCGAGGCGGTAGAGCACCGCGTCGGCCAGGAACCGTTCTAGCGGTTCCGCCACGATGGTCATGCGTCCGCAGCCGCCGTGGTCGGGGCCCTTCATGCACACGTAGCGGCGTCGGTCCTTGCGGCGGCTGGAGTACAACCGGACACCGCACAGGCTGCACCGCAGCATCCCGGACAGCAGGTAGGTCTGCGGGGTGCGGCGGTTGCTGTTCTTCATCGCGGCGTACCGGGCCAGGACTCGCTGGTGCTCGTCCTCGGTGATGATCGCCTCCCAGATTGCAGGGCCGACCACGACGCCGTTGTGGGCTCGGAGCCCGGCGTAGCGGGGGTTGGTCAGCATCCCCTTCAGCGTCGAGGTGACCCAGGGCTTGCCGGTCACGGACGCGACCTCGTGTTCGTTGAGCCAGGTCGCCAGGGACCGGCCGGACTCTCCGGCCAGGAAGCGGCTCACGAGGTCGCGCACGACGCTCGCCTCGTCGGCGCGCACGGTGATCTTGTCGTCGGCGTAGCCGAACGGACGCACGGTCCCGCCGTGGGGCTTGCCGTCGAGGGCGTTCTGCAGCATCCGGCTCTTGACTCGCCTGCCGATATTTGCGGACTCCTTGGCAGCCATCGCGCCCTGGATGCGGGCTAGCAGCAATCCGTCGTCGGTCCCCAGGTCGGCATGGCCGGTGACGAACTCGACCTGGAAGTCCGTCGACTGCCTCACCGCGTCGTTGAAGTCCTCGAGTTCACGGGGCCGACGGGTCAGCCGGTCCGTGCTGTAGACGACCACTCCGTCGATGACGCTCTCGGTGATGTCTCGCAGCATCTGGTCGTAGCCGGGCCGGGGCTTGGTGCTGTAGTGGGAAGCGGAGATGTCGTTGTCGACGTACTCCTGCGCGACGGTCCACCCTTTGCGGGTCGCCAGGTCGCGGCACTCGCGCAGTTGGCGCTCGACTCCCGCGCTGAGTCCCTCGGCGTCCTGGGAGATGCGGGCGTAGATCGCGGAGCGGCGGGGTGCGGCAGGCATGGGGTCACATTACGAGCGCGTGAGGAACCTCGCCCCACTCTGCAGACGCCACCACAACGCCAAGACCCACCACGACTGGACCTACCGGCGAGACCCCGACGGCACCTACCACTGGACGAGCCCCACCGGCCACACCTACCTCGTCGTCCCCCCCAGCCGCGCTCCCCTCAGCCGCTGAGCCCCGCTGACCCGACCACCCCGACAGGTGGCCGGGCCAGCGGCGCGCCCGTACCTCGAGCAGCGGGCGGCCTGGTGCGGCCGCCACCAAGGGTGCACGGTGGAGCGATGGACGACGTGGGCACGCTGCGACTGGTCCGCGACCTCATGGTCGACCCGGACGTCGTCTGGCGTGCGTGGACCGAGGACCTCGCGCAGTGGCTGTGGCCAGAGCGGTTCGCGACACAGGTGGTGCTCGAGCCGCGGGCGGGGGCGGCGTACCGCGTCTGGTCGGAGGAGGTCGGCATGGGCGTCTCGGGCGTCGCGGTGGCTGCGGTGCGTCGTCGCGGCTGGTGCTGACCTGGCGCTGGGACGGCGAGGACGACGAGACCCGGGTGACCGTCGCGCTCGACGACGCGAGCGGCGGCGGCACGGTCCTGCTCCTCGAGCACGCGGGGCACACCTCGAGCAGCAGCGCGCCGACCACGCGGAGGGCTGGGAACACTGCCTCGGCCGGCTGGAGGACTGGCTCAGTCGACCGAGGGCTCCCGGGTCCGCGGGCTGACGCCGACGCCGAGGGCGGCCAGCACCACCAGCCCGGTGACGAGCGCCGGCAGTGCGACGGTCGGCGCCAGCACCGCGAGCAGCGCGCCGCCGAGACCGACGAAGACGGCCTGCGACATCTGGTCGGCGAGCTGCACCGAGGACGAGTGGAAGCCGACCTCGTCGGCGGCGGAGTGGGCGAGCATGAGGAACGACAACGACGAGTAGGACAACCCCATCCCGGTGCCGGTCAGCGCCAGCGCGACGAACGCCAGCCACGGCACCGACCCCAGCGTGACCGGCAGCAGCAGCGCCAACCCGATCGCGACGTAGCAGAAACCGGCGCGCAGCAGCGCGGCGCGCGACAGGTCGGGCCGGCGTCCCTGCCAGGCGGAGGCCGCCGACCAGCCGAGGGAGCCGACGACGAGCGGCGCGCCGGCCGCGGTGATGGACCAGCCGTGGGTGTCGGTCAGCACGAGCGGCAGGTAGGCGGTGGCGGTGAAGAACGCGCCCGACACCAACCACCGCCCGGCGACGACCGCGCCGATGCCGGGACGGGCGCCGACGGTGCCGGTCGGGAAGAGCCGCAGCAGCGCGACCACGAGCACGACGACGCTGGCTGTGACGAGAGCGAGCCGGGCCCCGCGGGGATCCTCTGTGCCCGTACGGCGGCTGCGGCCCACGGCAGGTCGGGCGGTAGCGTCGGCGGCCCCGACGAGACCAGCAGGAGGACCCCCGTGGCCGGTGCGCACGACGCGGTGGAGGTGATCACGGCCAAGCGCGACGGCCGTGAGCTGAGCCCGAGCCAGATCGACTGGGTGGTCGACGCCTACACGCGGGGCGAGGTGGCCGACGAGCAGATGTCGGCGCTGGCGATGGCGATCCTGCTCAACGGCATGGGCCGCGAGGAGATCTCGCGCTGGACCGCGGCCATGATCGCCAGCGGCGAGCGCATGGACTTCTCCTCGCTGTCGCGGCCCACCGCCGACAAGCACTCCACGGGCGGTGTCGGCGACAAGATCACGCTGCCGCTCGCCCCCCTGGTCGCGGCGTGCGGCGTGGCGGTGCCGCAGCTGTCGGGCCGGGGTCTCGGCCACACCGGCGGCACCCTCGACAAGCTCGAGGCGATCCCCGGCTGGCAGGCCGCGCTCGACAACGACGAGATGCTCCGCCAGCTCGAGGACGTCGGCGCGGTCGTGTGCGCCGCGGGCTCCGGGCTCGCGCCCGCCGACAAGAAGCTCTACGCGCTGCGTGACGTCACCGGCACGGTGGAGGCGATCCCACTGATCGCGAGCTCGATCATGAGCAAGAAGATCGCCGAGGGCACCGGTGCGCTGGTGCTCGACGTCAAGGTCGGCACCGGCGCCTTCATGAAGAGCCGCGACGACGCCCAGGAGCTCGCCGAGACCATGGTGGCGCTCGGCCAGGACGCCGGCGTGCACACCGTGGCGCTGCTGACCCAGATGTCGACGCCGCTCGGCCTGACGGCCGGCAACGCCCTCGAGGTGCGCGAGTCGGTCGAGGTGCTCGAGGGCGGTGGTCCTGCCGACGTCGTCGAGCTGACCCTCGCCCTGGCCCGCGAGATGCTCGCCGGCGCGGGCCGTGACGACGTCGACCCGGCCGAGGCGCTGGCCGACGGACGCGCCATGGACGCCTGGCGCCGGATGATCGCCGCCCAGGACGGCGACCCCGACGCCCCCCTGCCCACGGCGCGCGAGACCCACGTCGTCGAGGCCCCCGCCGACGGCGTGCTGACCCGCCTCGACGCGATGGCGGTCGGCATGGCCGCCTGGCGCCTCGGGGCCGGACGGGCCACGCAGGGCGCGGCCGTGCAGGCCGGTGCCGGCGTCGAGTGGCACGCGCGGCCCGGTGACGCCGTACGACGCGGCGAGCCGCTGCTGACGCTGCACACCGACGAGCCCGACCGCTTCGAGCGCGCGCTGGCCTCGCTCGAGGGCGGCTACGACGTCGGCCCGGAGGGCGCCGAGGCCGAGGCGACCGAGACCATCCTCGGCCGCGTCGACTAGCCCTCGAGCAGCAGCACGACCGTCTCGGCGACGCAGGCGGGCTTGTCGGAGCCCTCGATCTCGACGACGTGGCGCAGCACCAGCTGGGTGCCGGCCGGGACGGGGGAGACCTCGCCCACGGTGACGCGCACCCGCACGCGCGACCCCACGGGCAGCGGGCTGGGGAAGCGCACCTTGTTGACGCCGTAGTTGAGCTTGGCGCCCGGGGTCTCCAGGGAGAACACCTGCGAGCCGAGCCAGGGCAGCAGCGAGAGCGTGAGGTAGCCGTGGGCGATCGTGCCGCCGAACGGGCTCCGGGCCGCGCGCTCGCGGTCGACGTGGATCCACTGGTGGTCGCCGGTCACGTCGGCGAAGGCGTCGACGCGCTGCTGGTCGACCTCGACCCACTCGCCGACGCCGACCTCCTCGCCGACCGCCGACTCCAGCTGCTCCACGCTCTCGAAGACCCGCATGCCCACTCCTCTGCCTCAGTGCTTGGATGACGACGTGTCGAACCAGGCCGAACCTACCGCTGCCGCCGACCGCCCGACCCCCGAGCAGGTGGCGGCCGCCCCCAAGGTGCTGCTGCACGACCACCTCGACGGCGGGCTGCGCCCGGCCACCGTGCTGGAGCTGGCCGACGAGGTCGGTCACGCCCTGCCGGCGGCCGACGCGGAGTCCCTCGGGCGCTGGTTCACCGAGTCGGCCGACAGCGGCTCGCTGCCGCGCTACCTCGAGACCTTCGACCACACCGTGTCGGTCATGCAGCGTGCCGACCACCTCGCCCGGGTGGCCCGCGAGTGCGTGGAGGACCTCGCCGCCGACGGCGTCGTCTACGCCGAGGTCCGCTACGCCCCCGAGCAGCACCTCGAGGCCGGGCTCACCCTCGACGAGGTGGTGCGCGCGGTGCAGGACGGCATCGACGAGGGTGTCGCCGCGGCGAGCGCCGCCGGTCGCCCGGTCGTGGTGCGCCAGCTGCTGACCGCGATGCGGCACGCCGCCCGCTCGCGCGAGATCGCCGAGCTTGCCGTCGCCCACCGCGACGCCGGGGTGTGCGGCTTCGACATCGCGGGCGCCGAGGCGGGCTACCCGCCCAGCCGCCACCTCGACGCCTTCGAGTACATGGCGCGCCAGAACGCCCACTTCACCATCCACGCCGGCGAGGCCTTCGGACTGCCGTCGATCTGGGAGGCGCTGCAGTGGTGCGGGGCCGACCGGCTCGGTCACGGCGTGCGGCTGATCGACGACATCGAGGTCGGCGACGACGGCTCGGTGCGGCTCGGACGGCTGGCGGCGTACGTCCGCGACACGCGGGTGCCGCTCGAGCTGTGCCCGCACTCCAACGTGCAGACCGGGGCCGCCGACTCCATCGCGGAGCACCCCATCGGGCTGCTGGCGCGGCTGCGCTTCCGCGTCACGGTCAACACCGACAACCGGTTGATGAGCGGCACCTCGATGACCCGGGAGATGCAGGCCCTCGTCGACGCCTTCGGCTGGGACCTCGCCGAGCTGCGCTGGGTCACCGTCAACGCGATGAAGTCGGCCTTCCTGCCCTTCGACGAGCGGCTCGCGCTCATCGACGGCGTCGTCAAGCCCGGGTACGCCGCGCTGGGCGCCTGACCGGCCCACGCCGCGCCGAGACCGGATGTGGCGAGTTGCCGCCAGAAGCGTGGACAGGGCGGCGCCGGGCGCGCCGATCCGTCATCGTGGTGCCTGCGCATCCCGCTGGGGGCCGCGCTCGGGACGGCCCGCCGGGGGGGAGGGCCGTCCCACCGCGGGGTGCGCGTACTTCGTCAACGTGCCTCTCATCTGCGACGATGCTTCTCGTGGACGTCAGTGACCTGGGACGCAGCGTGCTGGGCGAGAGCCCCGAGGTGGTCTCCCTGCGCGGCCGCGCACGCGAGCTCGTCGACCTCGTCACCGGCCCGCTCGCCGAGGACGGCCGGGCGGTCCCGCTCGTCGGTCTCCCGGCCCGCAACGCCGAGCTGCGGCGGCTCGTCCCCCACGTGCGGGCGCGGGTCCTGGTGGTCCAGACCGACTACGCCTACGACCCGGAGGACCCCGGGCTGCAGCTGAGCCGTCGCCTCGGGCTGCGCGGCATCGCCGTGCAGCTGCTGACCCGGCCGACCACACCGCGCACCCACCCGCTGCTCTCGTCGATCTACCCCGACACCCTGCTGGGCCCCGTCTTCGTGCGCGGCATGATCATCGACGACCACACCGCAGTGCTCGGCGGGCCCGACGACGCGTTCGGCAACCGGGTCTCGTGGCGCACCCACGAGCCCGAGGTGGTGCACGGCCTCCTCGACGTGTGGCACGACACCCTGCCGCTGTGCGAGGCGCTGCTCGCGCCCGACGAGGACCCGCCGCTGACCGAGCGGCAGCTCGACGTCGCGCGGCTGCTGTGCATCGGCGAGAAGGACAAGTCGATCGCGCGCCTGCTCGACCTCTCGCCCCGCACCGTCGAGCGCGAGGTCAGCGTGCTGCTGCGCGTGCTGCGCGTCAGCAGCCGCACCGAGGCCGTGCTGGTGATGCGGGGCCGCGGCGTCAACGGCGGCCTCGACTCCTAGAGCCCTCCCACGCCCTCAGAGGCCGACCGGGTGCCAGACGGTGCGGGTCTCGAGGAAGGTCGTCATCCGCTCCAGGCCGGGGGTGGCCAGGAGGTCCTCGGAGCGCGGACGCCGCACCCGCTTGAGGTCCTGGGCCGCCGACGCCTCGAGCTCGCGGGCCAGGTCGGGGTCGGCCACGCCGGTGAGGTCGAGGCCGTCGACGTCGAGGTGCGAGGCCAGCCAGGGAGCCAGCTCGGCCCGCGGCCCGGTCAGCAGGTTGACGACGCCGCCGGGCACGTCGGCCGTCGCCATCACCTCGCCCAGCGTGACGGCGGTGAGCGGGTGCGGCTCGCTGGCGACGACCACGCAGGTGTTGCCGGTCGTGATCACCGGGGCCACCACGCTGACGAGGCCGAGCAGCGGACCGTCGGGGGCAACGACCCCGACGACACCGCTGGGGTCGGGCGCGGAGTGGTTCAGGTAGGGCCCGGCGACCGGGTTGGCGCCACCGACGACCTGGGCGAGCTTGTCGGCCCAGCCGGCGTACCAGACCAGGCGGTCGACCGCGGCGTCGACGGCGCCGCGCGCCCGCGCGGCGCTGACCCCCTCGGCAGTGCGGATCTCGGCCTCGAACTGCTCGCGCCGCCCCTCGAGCACCTCGGCGATGCGGTAGACCACCTGCCCGCGGTTGTAGGCGGTGCGGCCCGACCAGCCGCCGAAGGCCTTGCGGGCGGCGACGACGGCGTCGCGGACGTCCTTGCGGGAGGCGTGCGAGGCGTTGGCCCAGAACCGGCCGCGGTGGTCGAGCACCTCGTAGGAGCGGCCCGACTCCGAGCGCGGGAAGGCGCCGCCGACGTAGAGCTTGTAGGTCTTGCGGACCTCGGCGCGCGGCGGCACCGCGGGGGGCGGGGTCACTGGTCGGCTCCCTTCAGGTAGGCCTCGAGCCCGTGGCGGCCGCCCTCGCGGCCGTAGCCGGACTCCTTGTAGCCGCCGAACGGGCTGGCGGGGTCGAACTTGTTGAAGGTGTTGGTCCACACGACGCCGGCCCGCAGCTGCTGGGCGGTCCACAGAGCGCGGCTGCCCTTGTCGCTCCACACCCCGGCCGAGAGGCCGTACGGCGTGTTGTTGGCCTTCTCGACGGCCTCGGCGGGCGTGCGGAAGGTCAGCACCGACAGCACCGGGCCGAAGATCTCCTCGCGCGCGATCCGGTGGGCCTGGCTGACGCCGGTGAAGACGGTGGGCGCGAACCAGAAGCCCTTGTCGGGCAGCTCGCACGGCGCTGACCAGCGCTCGGCGCCCTCGGCCTCGCCGGCGTCGGCCAGCTCGCGGATGCGGGCGAGCTGCGCCGCGGAGTTGATGGCCCCGACGTCGGTGTTCTTGTCGAGCGGGTCGCCGAGCCGCAGCGTCGTCATGCGGCGCTTGAGGCGCTCGAGCACCTCGTCGGCCACCGACTCCTGCACCAGCAGCCTCGACCCGGCGCAGCACACGTGGCCCTGGTTGAAGAAGATGCCGTTGACGATGCCCTCGACGGCCTGGTCGAGCGGGGCGTCGTCGTAGACGATGTTGGCCGCCTTGCCGCCGAGCTCGAGGGTGAGCCGCTTGTCGGTGCCGGCGACGGCGCGCGCGATCTGGCGCCCGACGTCGGTCGACCCGGTGAAGGCGACCTTGTCGACGTCGTCGTGGGAGACCAGCGCGCGACCCGTGGCGCCGGCGCCGGTGACGATGTTGACGACGCCCGCCGGCAGGTCGGCCTGCTGGCAGATCTCGGCGAAGAGCAGGGCGCTGAGCGGCGTGGTCTCGGCCGGCTTGAGCACGACCGTGTTGCCCGCGGCCAGCGCCGGCGCGATCTTCCAGGCGAGCATGAGGAACGGGAAGTTCCACGGGACCACCTGGCCCGCGACGCCAATCGAGCGCGGTGTGCCGGCACCGGGGACGACGTACTCGAGCTTGTCGGCCCACCCGGCGTAGTAGAAGAAGTGCGCCGCGGCCGTCGGCACGTCGACGTCGCGCGACTCCTTGATGGGCTTGCCGTTGTCGAGCGTCTCGAGCACGGCGATCTCGCGCGAGCGCTCCTGGATGATGCGCGCGATGCGGAAGAGGTACTTGCCGCGCTCGGCACCGCTCATCCGCGACCAGGTGCGGGCGTGGGCACGTCGGGCAGCGGCGACCGCGTCGTCGACGTCGGCCCCGTTGGCCTCGACGACCTCGGCCAGCACCTCCTCGGTGGCGGGGGAGACGGTCTTGAAGGGCTCGCCGCGGCCCTCGACGAACTCGCCGCCGACGAACAGGCCGTACGACGGCTTCAGCGAGACGACGGCGCGCGACTCGGGGGCGGGGGCGTACTCGAACGGGGTGCTCACGGCGATCAGTCCAGGGTCACGTAGTCGGGACCGGAGTAGTGCCCGGTCGTCATCTTGTGGCGCTGCAGCAGCAGGTCGTTGAGCAGCGAGGAGGCGCCGAAGCGGAACCAGTCAGGGTCGAGCCAGTCGGCGCCGGCGACCTCGTTGACGACCACCAGGTGCTTGATCGCGTCCTTGGTGGTGCGGATGCCGCCGGCGGGCTTGACCCCCACCATGCGCCCCGTCGCCGCGCGGAAGTCGCGCACCGCCTCGAGCATCACCATCGTCACCGGGACGGTGGCCGCGGGCTGCACCTTGCCGGTCGAGGTCTTGATGAAGTCGGCCCCGGCCAGCATCGCCAGCCAGCTGGCCCGGCGGACGTTGTCGTAGGTCTGCAGCTCTCCGGTCTCGAGGATGACCTTGAGGTGGGCGCGGCCCCCGTCGGCCCGGGCACAGGCCTCGCGCACGGCCACGATCTCGTCGTGCACGTCGAGGTAGCGGCCGGTCAGGAACGCGCCACGGTCGATGACCATGTCGATCTCGTCGGCCCCCGCGGCGACCGCGTCGCGGGTGTCCTCGAGCTTGATCGCCCGCGAGGAGCGACCGCTCGGGAAGGCGGTGGCGACCGAGGCGACGTGCACGCGACCGCCGGTCGCGGCCACGGCGTGGGGGACCATGTCGGGGTAGACGCAGACGGCGGCGACGGACGGGCAGGTCGGGTCGGTCGGGTCGGGGCGCAGGGCCTTGCTGCCGAGCGCACGCACCTTGCCGGGGGTGTCGGCGCCCTCGAGGGTGGTGAGGTCGACCATGCGGATCGCCAGCTCGATGGCGTGGGCCTTGGCGGTGGTCTTGATCGACCGGGTGCCGAGGCCGGCGGCGCGCTGCTCGGCGCCGACCTGGTCGACCCCGGGCAGGCCGTGCAGGAAGCGCCGCAGCTCGGCGTCCGAGCCGGTCACCGCCGTCCGGTCGGGTGAGGACGTCGTGGACATGGCGGGCATTGTGTCACCGGCCGTAGACCACCTCTCTCGGGGCGTACGACGGCGCCCGCGGCCGGGGGCACCTGCGCGGGACGGCACGGTCGCCGCCGGACGTGACGAACGCGACGTTCTTCGGCGCCCCTCGAAACCCAGCAGTCACGCGAGTGACTCCAGATGATCACATTCTCAAGTTTAGATCGTTCCAATCCGGGTGGGGATCCACCCGTTCCGACGTCTCTGGAGAACTCCATGTCCTTCGAGCTGTGGCTCCTCGCCGCCCTCGCCGTGCCGACTGCCCTCGCGGTCATCGCCTGCCGCCTGCTCTTCCGCCGAGGAACGGGGATCAGCTCATGACCCGCGACACCACCACCACAACGTCCCTTGAGCCGCACGAGCGCCTCGAGCACTCGCGACCGCTCCCGAGCCAGGGTGCGGAGATCGAGATCCCGCGCCAGCGCACGGCGACCACGCCGTCGTCGACGCCGCGCCTGGCGTCGCACCCGGACGCGCGCCGCCCCGACGCGATCTACTCCTCCGCCCGGTGGCGCCAGGGGGTGGCGCTGCTGGTGACGGGCGCGGTCTGCGCCTGGGCCGTCCACCACCTCTCGGTCGTCGCCGGCGCCGTCTCCTACCAGGCCGCCTACCCCGTGCTCTTCACGGTGATGTTCCTCCTCATGGGTCAGCAGCTCGTGATGGCGTGGTGGGAGCGGCCCTACGTGACGACGACCGCGCAGGACGAGATGCTCGCCGGGCTCCGCGTCGCGGTCGTCGTCCCGGTCTACAACGAGGACGAGCCCATCCTGCGCCGCGCGCTGGTCTCGCTCCTCGACCAGACGCGGCGACCGCAGGTGGTCGTGGTGGTCAACGACGGGTCGCGGGACAAGGCGACCGACCGGCCCATTCACTACGCCGAGGTCCGCAGCGAGCTCGAGCGGCTCGGCCGCGAGGTCGGCGTCGACGTCGTGTGGCTGCGCCAGGACAACGCCGGCAAGCGGCACGCCCAGGTGGCGGGCTTCCGCGCGTCGCCCGCCGTCGACGTGTTCGTCACGGTCGACTCCGACTCGGTCCTCGACAGCCGGGCCGTCGAGGAGGGGCTCAAGCCCTTCGCCGACCACCGGGTGCAGTCGGTCGGGGGGATCAATGTCGGGCTCAACACCGAGCACAACCTCCTCACGCGACTGAGCGACCTGCTCCACATCCAGTGGCAGCTCATCACCCGCAGCGCGCAGAACGTGCGCCGGCAGATCACGGTCAACAGCGGCCGCCTCGCGTTCTACCGCTCCGCGGTCTGCCTCGACAACACCCAGGCCTATCTCTCGGAGGAGTTCCTGGGCCGGCACGTCGAGTACAGCGACGACTCGCTGCTGACGATGTTCGCGATCGAGCGCGGGCGTACGGTCCAGCAGCCCACCGCCATCACCCTGACGTGGCACCCCGAGAACGTCGCCTTCCTGGTGCGTCAGCGCCTGAGGTGGATGCGCGGGTGGTTCATCCGCAGCTTCTGGCGGATGCGGTACCTGCCGCTGTCCGGCTATGCCTTCTGGTCCGAGCTCCTCGACCTGTTCCGCCTCGCGCTGGGCACGGTCCTGACCACCCTGGTGCTCGTCGTCGGTCCGATCTGGCTCGGCACGTCGTTGACGTGGCAGCTCTTCGTCGTCCCCGTCGCCCTGTGCTACGCCTCCGCGTTGCGCTACCTCGCCGTACGGCGTTCCGACCAGCGCACGCGCGACCGGCTGCTCGTGGTCGCCCTGGCCCCGGCCGTGCTGCTCTGGGCGTGGTTCGTGCTGCGGCCGCTGCGCCTGTACGCGATGCTCACCTGCCGCAACACCGGGTGGGGGACGCGCGACGACGTCGAGGTCGAGGCGCTCGTCGCCGCACCCACGACGTCGTCCGCCGCCTCGCTGGTCACTGCTCGCGCAACGGAGGTGACCGCATGAGGTTCGCCGTCGTCGGCACCGGATACCTCGGTGCCACCCACGCCGCCTGCATGGCCGAGCTCGGCCACGACGTCGTCGGCGTCGACACCGACCCCGCGAAGGTCGCGATGCTCTCGGAGGGCCGCGTGCCCTTCTTCGAGCCCGACCTCGAGCCGATGCTCCGCAAGCACGTCGAGACCGGCCGGCTCCGGTTCACCACCGACCTCCCGGGCGCGGTCGCCGACGCCGAGGTGGTCTTCGTGTGCGTCGGGACGCCCCAGCGAGCCGGTCTGCTCGCCGCCGACACGTCGTACGTCGACGGCGCGGTGCGCGAGATGGCACCCCACCTCGCCGACGGAGCCGTCGTGGCGGGCAAGTCGACGGTGCCCGTCGGCACCGCGACACGCCTGCGCGCCGAGCTGGCCGAACGGGCGAGGTCGGGTGCCGCAGTCGAGCTCGTCTGGAACCCCGAGTTCCTGCGCGAGGGGTTCGCGGTCGCCGACACCCTGCTGCCGGACCGGATCGTCATCGGCGGGGCGTCACCGCGTGCCGAGCGGGTGATGCGGCAGGTCTACGCTCACGCCCTCGCCGAGGGGACGCCGCTGCTGACCACCGGTCTCGCGACCGCGGAGCTCGTCAAGGTGTCGGCGAACGCCTTCCTCGCCACCAAGATCAGCTTCATCAACGCGATGGCCGAGGTCTGCGAGGGCACCGGCGCCGACGTGGTCGAGCTCGCCGAGGCCCTCGGTCACGACGTGCGGATCGGGAGGCGGTTCCTCGGGGCCGGCCTCGGTTTCGGCGGCGGCTGCCTGCCGAAGGACATCCGGGCCTTCCAGGCGCGCTGCAACGAGCTGGGTCTGGGTCGCTCGGTCGCCTTCCTCGAGGACGTCGACGACATCAACACCCGACGCCGCCAGCGCACCGTCGACCTCGCCCACGAGATGCTGGGGGGCCGGATGCGTGACTGCCGGGTCGCCGTGCTGGGGGCCGCCTTCAAGCCCGACAGCGACGACGTGAGGGACTCGCCTGCGCTCGACGTCGCCGAGCAGCTGCACCTGCGCGGGGCGGAGGTCGTCGTCTTCGACCCCGCCGCCCGGCACACCGCCGCCGCCCGCTCGCCGCAGCTGTCGTACGCCGACGCCGTGGACGAGGCCTGCCAGGGCGCCGACCTCGTGCTGCTGCTGACGGAGTGGACCGAGTTCCGCGCCCTCGATCCCCAGGTCGTCGCGAGCTGGGTGCGTCACCGTCGCGTCATCGACGGGCGCAACGTGCTCGACCGGGAGGTGTGGGGCGCCGCCGACTGGGAGCTGCGCGCCCTGGGTCGCGCCGCTTGAGCCGGTGCACGGGCACACGACGGCCCCGCACGCGCGGCGTGATCGCCGCGCGTGCGGGGCCGGTCTGCGTGCGGGTCAGCCCTCGAGCGACGCGTCGAGGGTGATCTCCACGCCGGTCAGCGCCTTGCTGACGGGGCAGCCCTCCTTGGCGGCCTGCGCGGCCTTCGCGAAGCCGTCGGCGTCGAGGCCCTCGACCTCGCCGACGACCGTGAGGGTGATGCCGGTGAGCTTGAAGCCGCCGTTGGCCTCGTCGGGGCCGAGCGAGACGTCGGCCGACACGTCGAGGCTCAGGGGGGTGCCGCCGGCCTCCGCGACGAGAGCCGAGAGCTGCATCGCGTAGCAGGCGGAGTGGGCCGCGGCGATGAGCTCCTCGGGGCTGGTGGCGCCGCCGGCCTCGTCGGCCGCGCGCTTCGGGAAGGACACGTCGTAGGTGCCGACCTTGGAGCTGGAGAGCTCGACCTGGCCGGATCCCTCCTGCAGGGAGCCGTTCCAGGCGGTGCGGGCGGAGCGAGTGGGCATCGGGGTGACCTCCATCAGTGGGAAACTCTGTTGTGCACAACATAATCGTTCACGAGGTAGAGTTCAAGGCCCGACCCCAGGAGGTGGACGTCGTGCGCACCGTCGACGAGCTGGTCTGCTTCGACCTGTACGCCGCTTCGCGTGCCGTGACGGGGCTCTACCGGCCGCTGCTGGAGCCGCTGGGGCTGACCTACCCCCAGTACCTCGTGCTGCTCGCCCTCCCGGTCGAGGAGACCCGCACGGTGGGCGAGCTCGCGGCCCGGCTCGACCTCGACCACGGCACCCTCAGCCCGCTGCTGCGACGCATGGAGGCCGCCGGCCTGCTGGAGCGACGCCGTGCCGCGCGCGACGAGCGGGTGGTCGAGCTGCGCCTGACCGGGGCGGGCGCCGACCTGCGTCGACGCGTCCCCGAGGTGCAGTGCGCGGTGGAGGAGTCGCTGGGGCTCGACCCCGACGTGCTGGCCGACCTGCAGCGCACCCTCAAGCGCCTCACGGCCGCGGTCCGCGCCCGGGCCGGCGAGCGAGGTTAGCGATCGTTAACGTCGGCGACTAGGGTGGCGTCATGAGCTTCGAGATCTCCGAGGACCACGAGCAGTTCCGCCGGGTCGTGCGCGACTTCGCCGAGAAGGAGATCGCCCCCCACGCGGCCGACTGGGACCGCGAGCACCGCTTCCCGGTCGACGTCGTGCACGCCATGGGCGACCTGGGTCTCTTCGGGCTCACCGCGCCGGAGGAGTACGGCGGCGCCGACGGCGACTTCACCAGCCTCTGCGTCGCCATCGAGGAGATCGGGCGCGTCGACCAGTCGCTCGGCATCACGCTGCAGGCCGGCGTGGGGCTCGGCATCAACCCCATCCTCACCTACGGCACGGCCGAGCAGAAGGAGCGCTGGCTGCCCGACCTGGTGGCCGGTCGCGCCCTCGCGGGCTTCGGCCTCACCGAGCCCGGGGCGGGCTCCGACGCGGGGGCCACCCGCACCAAGGCCGAGCTCGTGGGCGGCGAGTGGGTCGTCAACGGCGCCAAGCAGTTCATCACCAACTCGGGCTCGTCCATCACCAGCGTCGTCACCGTGACCGCGCGCACCGGTGAGCGCACCACGCCCGACGGCGGCACCAAGCCCGAGATCTCCGCGATCATGGTCCCGAGCGGCACGCCCGGCTTCGTCGCGGAGAAGGCCTACGACAAGCTCGGCTGGCACGCCTCCGACACCCACCCGCTGTCGTTCAGCGACGCGACCGTGCCCGAGGACCACCTGCTCGGCGAGCGGGGCCGCGGCTACGCCCAGTTCCTGGCGACCCTCGACGACGGCCGTGTCGCCATCGCCGCGCTCTCGGTCGGCTGCATCCAGGCGTGCCTCGACATGAGCGTGCAGTACGCCGGCGAGCGGCAGACGTTCGGCGGTCCGATCGGCCGCAAGCAGGGCGTGGCGTTCCAGGTCGCCGACCTCGAGGTCATGCTCCACGCGAGCCGCATGCTCACCTACCGCGCCGCGGCGCTGAAGGACGCCGGAGCGCCGTACCAGCAGTTCAAGCAGGCCGCGGCCGTCGCCAAGCTCTACGCCACTGAGTCGGCGGTCACCGCGACCCGCATCGCGACCCAGGTCTTCGGCGGTTACGGCTTCATGGAGGAGTACCCGGTGGCCCGCTTCTACCGGGACGCCAAGGTGCTCGAGATCGGTGAGGGCACCTCCGAGGTGCAGCGCATGCTCATCGCCCGCGGCCTCGGCCTCCCGGTCGAGTAGCGCTCCGCAGCAGCCTCAGCGGCGGACCCAGAAGTCGGTCCAGGCGAACCCGAGCTCGTCGAGCATCAGCCGCAGCAGCGGCACGCTGATGCCGACCACGTTGTGGGGGTCGCCCGTGACGCCGGAGACGAAGGCGCCGCCCAGGCCGTCGAGGGTGAAGGCGCCGGCCACGGCCAGCGGCTCGCCGGTGGCGACGTACGCCGCGATCTCGTCGTCGCTGACCTGGGCGAAGCGCACCTGGGTGGCGGCGGAGCGTCCGATCCAGACCTCGCGCTGGGTGTCGATGACGCAGTGGCCGGTGTGGAGCACGCCGGTGCGTCCACGCATCCGCTGCCAGCGCTGGACCGCGTCGGCCTCGCCGCGGGGCTTGCCGAGGATCTCGCCGTCGAGCTCGAGCACCGAGTCGCACCCGACCACGAGCGCCCCACGCCGCTCGGCCGCGACGGCGACGGCCTTGAGCCGCGCGAGCCGCGCGACGTAGTCGGGCGGGTCGGTCAGCTCGACCGTCGACTCGTCGACGCCGCTGACCACGACCTCGGGGTCGAGCCCCGCCGCCCGCAGGGTCGCGAGCCGGGCGGGCGACTGCGAGGCGAGGACGAGTCGGGGGACAGAGGCCATCAGCGCGCGCTGGCCCGCCAGGCCCCCGGGCCGTGCTGCAGCGGTGTCCGCACCAGACGGTGGCGCGCCGACCACTCCGAGCGGCGCGGGGCGGGCGGCTCCTCGCCACCGGAGGCGGCTGCCGCGACGACCGCGACCAGGGCGGCGAGCTCCTCGGGGGTGGGGTCGCCCTTGACGACCCGCAGCAGGGGCGTGGTGGTCTCGGCGGCCGTCACAGCGGGATGTTCCCGTGCTTCTTGGGCGGCAGCGTCTCGCGCTTGCTCGCGAGCAGCCGCAGCGCCTTGACCACCTCGGCGCGCGTCTCGTGCGGCGCGATGACGGCGTCGACGTAGCCTCGCTCCGCGGCGACGTAGGGGTTGGCCAGCGTGTCCTCGTAGTCGCTGATCAGCTCGGCGCGACGGGCCTCCACGTCGCCGCCCTCGTCGGCGACCGCCTTGAGCTCCTTGCGGTAGACGATGTTGGCGGCACCCTGCGCACCCATCACGGCGATCTGGGCGGTGGGCCACGCCAGGTTGATGTCGGCGCCGAGGTGCTTGGAGCCCATGACGTCGTAGGCGCCGCCATAGGCCTTGCGGGTGATGATCGTGACGAGCGGGACGGTGGCCTCGGCGTAGGCGTAGATGAGCTTGGCGCCGCGGCGGATGATGCCGTTCCACTCCTGGTCGGTGCCGGGCAGGAAGCCGGGCACGTCGACGAAGGTGAGCACCGGGATGTTGAAGGCGTCGCAGGTGCGCACGAAGCGAGCGGCCTTCTCGGAGGCGTCGATGTCGAGGGTGCCGGCCAGCTGCAGCGGCTGGTTGGCGACGACGCCGACGCTCCTGCCCTCCACGCGGCCGTAGCCGACGACGAGGTTGGGGGCGAACAACTCCATGACCTCGAGGAACTCGCCGTCGTCGAGGACGCCGGTGATGACGTCCTTCATGTCGTACGGCTGGTTGGCGCCGTCGGGGACGACGGTGTCGAGCGCCCGGTCGTCGTCGGTGGGCTCCAGGTCGGCGTGCTCGGCGTACGCCGGCGGGTCCTCCATGTTGTTCTGCGGCAGGTAGGACAGCAGCGCCTTGACGTAGTCGAGGGCGTCGTCCTCGTCGGAGCCCATGTAGTGGGCGTTGCCCGACTTGGTGTTGTGGGCGCGGGCGCCGCCGAGGTCCTCCATCGTGACGTCCTCGCCGGTGACGGTCTTGATGACGTCGGGGCCGGTGATGAACATGTTGGAGGTGCCGTCGACCATCACGGTGAAGTCGGTGACCGCGGGGGAGTAGACGTGGCCCCCGGCGCACGAGCCCATGATCAGGCTGATCTGGGGGATGACGCCGCTGGCGTGCACGTTGCGGCGGAAGATCTCGCCGTACAGGCCGAGCGAGACGACGCCCTCCTGGATGCGGGCGCCGGCGCCCTCGTTGATGCCGATGATGGGGCAGCCGGTCTTGATGGCGAGGTCCATCACCTTGGTGATCTTCTCGCCGTAGACCTCGCCCAGGCTGCCGCCGAAGACGGTGAAGTCCTGCGAGAACACGCACACCTGGCGGCCGTCGACGGTGCCGTAGCCGGTGACCACGCCGTCGCCGTAGGGCCGGTTCTTCTCGAGGCCGAAGGCGACGCTGCGGTGGCGGGCGAGCTCGTCGAGCTCGACGAAGGACCCCTCGTCGAAGAGCTTCTCGATGCGCTCGCGGGCGGTCATCTTGCCCTTGGCGTGCTGCTTCTCCACCGCCTTGGCCGAGCCGGCGTGGACCGCCTCGTCGATGCGGCGCTCGAGGTCGGCCAGCTTGCCGGCCGTGGTGTGGATGTCGATCGACTCGGGGACGTCGGTCCCCTCACCGGGTGCTGCACTCACCGCGCGCTCCTCACTGCCGGCCGACGGTGGCCGACGTCGTGTGCGTGCGTCAATGTAGTGGCCATGAGCGCCCTCGCGGACCCCCGCCCACCTCTCGACGCCGCAGGGGTGGCCGTGCCCGACGGGTGGCGTCTCGAGGTCGCCGCCGAGGTGACGTCGACCAACGTCGCGCTGGGCGAGCGGTACCGCGCCGGGGAGCGTGCCGGCCTGGTGCTGGTGGCCGAGCACCAGAGCGCGGGCCGCGGTCGGCTCGGCCGCGAGTGGGTGGTCGCCCCCGGGTCGTCGCTGACCGTCTCGGTGCTGCTCGAGCCCGACGCCGCCCCCGAGCGGTGGGCGTGGCTCCCGCTGCTGACCGGGGTGGCCGCCGCCCGGGCCGTGCGAGACGCGGCTGGAGAGGTGGCCGGCGACGGTGTCGCCGTCGCGCTGAAGTGGCCCAACGACGTGCTGCTGGGCGAGGCCGAGGGCAAGGTCGGGGGCATCCTGCTCGAGCGCGTCGAGCACGAGGGGCGGGCGGCGGCGGTCGTCGGCGTGGGGCTCAACGTGCACCAGCGTCGTGACGAGCTGCCGGTCGACACCGCCACCTCGCTGGCGCTGGGCGGCGCCGAGGTGGGTCGCGAGGCGCTCCTCTCGGCGCTGCTGCGGCGGCTGGCAGCGGCGTACGACGCCTGGGCCGGCGGGCCCGGGGTCGACGGGGCGGGCGACGCGGCGCTGCGCGACGACTACCTCGCCCTGTGCACCACCCCCGGCCGCGAGGTACGCGTGGTGCTGCCCGGGGGCGAGCTCGAGGGCACGGCCCTCGACGTCGACCCCGACGGGCGGCTCGTGGTGCGCACCGCGGCGGGGGAGGAGCGCCTGGGGGCGGGCGACGTGGTGCACGTGCGCCCGCAACCGTCCGCCTGAGCCGCGCGCTCGGTGGCATGATCGGCGCGTGGCGATCTCCCCCCGGCTGCTCAACGACGGCGAGTCCGTGGTGGTCAGCACCCGCACGCACGTCAAGGCGCTGCTGCTCCCCGCGCTGACGCTCGTGGTGGTGGCGGGTCTGGCGGGGTTCCTCCTGACGCTGCCCAGCGGCGAGCAGGCGGGCCTGTGGCGCGCCGTGGTCGCCGTGGTGGCGGTGGTGCTCGTGCTGTGGCGCTGCGCCTGGCCGTTCGTGCTCTGGCTGACGACGACCTACACCTTCACCGACCGCCGGCTCATCACCCGTGAGGGCGTGCTGACCCGGCGGGGCCACGACATCTCGCTCTCGCGCATCAGCGACATCTCCTACGAGAAGGACCTGCTCGACCGCGTGCTCGGCTGCGGCACCCTGGTCGTCTCCGACGCCGGTGACCTGGCTCTCGAGCTGCACGACATCCCCCGGGTCGAGGAGGTGCAGCGGCACGTGTCCGAGCTGCTGCACCAGACCCGGTGAGGGCGCGATGACCTCTCCCGACGACCTCGAGCGCGCCATCCTGGGCGCGGTGCCCGACCGCACCGGCAGCGAGGTGGCCGGCACCGCCGGCCTGAGCCGCGAGCAGTCGCGACGGCTGTGGCGGGCGCTGGGCTTCCCCGACACGGGCGAGGCCGCGGCGTTCAGCGAGGCCGACGAGGCGGCCCTCAACCGGGTGGCCCGGCTGCTCGGCGACACCGAGCTCGACTTCGACACCGTGGTGCGGATGACCCGGGCGGTGGGCCAGACGATGGACCGGCTCGCCGACTGGGAGGTCGCGACGCTCGTCTCCCACGTCGAGCGCGCGGTCGGCCACGCCGACGCCGGCGCCCGTGACGCCGAGGTGCTGCGGCTGGCGCAGCAGATCGGGCCCGACTTCGACGTCCTGCTCGGCTACGTCTGGCGTCGCCACCTGGTCGCCGCCGTGGCCCGCACCAGCGGCGCCACCGCGAGCGGCGACGACGACGAGCACGTCGAGGCCACGGTCGGCTTCGCCGACCTGGTCAGCTTCAGCGCGCTGACCAACCGGCTGCGCGACGACGAGATCGGCGACCTCGTCGAGGTCTTCGAGTCCCGCGCCCACGAGGTGGTCTCGCGGCGCCGCGGCCGGGTCGTCAAGACCCTCGGCGACTCGGTGCTCTTCCTCGCCCCCACGCCCGCCGACGGCGTCGACATCGCCTGGGACGTCGTGCAGGTCATCGGCCGCGACCCCAAGCTGCCCGACGTGCGCCTCGGGCTGGTCACCGGCTCGGTGACCATGCGCATGGGCGACGTCTACGGGCCCGCGGTCAACCTCGCCTCGCGGCTGACCAACGTCGCCCGTCGCAACCGAGTGATCACCGACGTGCACACCGCCGAGGTGCTGCCGGGCGAGCGCTACGAGACCCGCACCCTGCCCGCGCGACCGGTGCGGGGGTTCGGCGAGCTGCAGCCGGTCGCCGTACGACCGACGCGGCGGCCCTGAGCCGCGCGTGAGGCCGGCCCGGAGCCCTACAGGAAGTCGACGGGGTCGAAGTCGTCGATCTCGATGACCCGCAGGCGGGGCAGCGTGGTGTTGAACGCGCCGACCTCGCGCTCGAGGTCGAAGAACTCCATGCCGCGGCGCTCGAGCGACCGGTAGCCGTGGTGGCGCAGCTCCTCGAAGCCGACCTGGCCGACCCGGCGGGTGCCGACGAGAGCCTCGAGCTGGGGCAGGAAGTCGCCGTCGTTGCTGACCAGCACCACGTCGTCGTCGCGGTCGGCGAGCGCGTCGAGGGTGCGCTGGATCGCGATGTCGACGACCTTGTCCTGCGGGCCGCCGCGCAGCGGCACCGGCGTGTAGCCGATCGCGACGAGGGCCTGCACGAAGCTCATCGGCATCTCGTCCTTGACCGCCAGGAAGAACAGCCCCCGCGCGGGCGGGCCCCACTCGCGGGTGACGTAGTCGAGCACCCGCTCCCAGCGCGGCCGCTCGTCGGGGTGCGGTCGGCGTCCGAAGATCGAGGTGCCGAGGGTGGCGTCGATGTTCTCGCCGTCGACGAGCACGTAGGACTGCCGCTCGGCCGCTCCGGGTGCCCCCGCTGCCGCTGGTGTCATGGCCGGAGCCTACGACGCCCGACCGGCGGCGGGTGCCGCGTGGAATAGGCTCCGGGCCGTGGCTGACGAGACCGCTGCCCTCGCCCCGACCGTCGCCGTCATCGGCGGCGGCCAGCTGGCCCGGATGATGGCCGAGCCCGCCGCCGCGCTGGGGCTGCCGCTGCGGCTGCTCGCCGAGGCCGAGGGCGTCAGCGCCGCGCAGGTCGTCCCCGACCACGTCGTCGGCGACCACACCGACCTGCCCACGCTGCAGCGGGTCGTCGAGGGCTGCGCGGTCGTGACCTTCGACCACGAGCACGTGCCCACCGACCACCTGCGCGCGCTCGCCCAGCAGGTCGCCGTCCACCCCGGCCCCGAGGCCCTCGTGCACGCGCAGGACAAGGCGGTGATGCGCGACCGCCTCGGTGCCCTCGGCGTGCCGTGCCCCCGCCACGCCCGCGTCGGCTCCGTCGACGACGTCGAGGCCTTCGGGCTGCCCTGCGTGCTCAAGACGACCCGCGGCGGCTACGACGGCAAGGGCGTGTGGTTCGTCCGCAGCCGTGCCGACGCCGAGGCGGCCGTGGCCGCCGCGACCGAGCAGGGCCGCGAGCTGCTGGCCGAGGAGCTCGTCGACTTCCGCCGCGAGCTCTCCGCGATGGTGGCCCGCTCGCCCTCCGGCCAGGTGGCGGCGTACCCCGTCGTCGCCAGCACCCAGCGCGACGGCATCTGCCACGAGGTGGTCGCCCCGGCGCCCGACCTCGACCCGGAGCTCGCCCTCGAGGCCCAGCGGATCGCGATGAGGGTCGCCGGCGAGCTCGACGTGACGGGCATGCTCGCGGTCGAGCTCTTCGAGACCCGTGACGGGCGCGTCGTCGTCAACGAGCTCGCGATGCGTCCGCACAACACCGGTCACTGGACCCAGGACGGCGCCGTGACCAGCCAGTTCGAGAACCACCTGCGGGCCGTGCTCGACCTGCCGCTCGGGGCGCCCGACGCCCGCGAGCCGTGGACGGTGATGGTCAACATCCTCGGCGGCGAGCGCGAGACCGGGCGGCTGTACGACGGCTACCCGCACGCGATGGCGCGCGACCCGCGGCTGCGGGTGCACCTGTACGGCAAGGGCCTGCGACCCGGTCGCAAGGTCGGACACGTCAACGCCTACGGCGACGACCTCGAGGACTGCCTCGAGCGGGCGCGGCACGCCGCCGCCTGGTTCGCCGGCGACCTGGGGGAGGAGAGCGAGTGAGCACCGAGCCGCTGGTCGGGATCGTGATGGGGTCGGACTCCGACTGGCCCGTGATGAAGGCCGCCGCCGAGGCCTGCGACGAGCTAGGCGTCACCTGGGAGGCCGACGTCGTCTCGGCCCACCGGATGCCCGACGAGATGCTGGCCTGGGGCCGCTCGGCCGCCGAGCGCGGCCTGCGCGTCGTCGTCGCCGGCGCCGGGGGAGCCGCCCACCTGCCCGGCATGCTCGCCTCGGTCACCCCGCTGCCCGTCGTCGGCGTCCCCGTGCCGCTGAAGCACCTCGACGGGATGGACTCGCTGCTCTCCATCGTGCAGATGCCCGCCGGCGTGCCCGTCGCGACGGTCTCGGTGGGCGGCGCCCGCAACGCCGGCCTGCTCGCGGCCCGCATCCTCGGCGTCGCCGACGACGACCTGCGCGGTCGCATGGTCGACTTCCAGGCCTCGCTGCGCGACGCCGCCCACGCCAAGGGCCAGGCCGTCCGCGACGCCGCTCGCGGGTCGCAGCGGCGTACCGGCTTCTAGGCCCGGCCTCCGCGTCGGGGCCTCCGTGATCGGTACGTCGACGGGTCTCGCGGCTCGGGCCTGGCGGCCCTCGCACCTCGACCACCGGGGTGGAGCGGCCGGTGGCGTGGGGGATGGTCGAGGTGCCCGAGCCCCTGGGCGAGGGCCGCGAGACCCGGGGAGCCGGTGACGGCGGCCCCATCAGCCCGGGCCTGAGCGGGCGGGTACGTCGCCGGGTCTCGCAGCTCGGGCCTGGCGGCCCTCGCACCTCGACCACCGGCCAGGAGCGGGCCGGTGGCGTGGGGATGGTCGAGGTGCCCGACCGAGCCCCTGGGCGAGGGCCGCGAGACCCGGTGAGCCGGCGACGGCGCCATCGAGGGGCTCGACTGCCCTCGCACGGCCTCGCGCCTTGACCGCCAGAAGGCCGTCCACATGCTGTCGTACACCTGTTCGAATGCGTCATCGCAGTCGTAGGATGGGGCATGGCCCGCACCACCGACGACACCCCCACCACCGTGGGGTCCGCCGACCCGTCTGACGTGCCGCGCCACCCTGTCGCTGACTTCACCCGCCGCCTTCGACGCCGGCTCGACCAGCTCGCCGCACCGTCCGCCCGACCGGTGTGGGCGATGCGGGCCGAGGAGCTGCGCGAGACCCTGCTCGACCTCGCCACCGCCCAGGCGCAGCTCGACGCCCTGCGACTGACGGTGATGGCGGAGGCCGAGCGCAACGGTTCGATCCTCGACCCCGGCGACAAGACGACCGCCGACTGGTACGCCCGCCACACCCGCACCCGCCGCAACCTCGCGCGCGCCGACCTCCGCCTCGCCCAGGCATGCGACGACGCCATGCCCCACCTCGCAGGCGCCATGGCCACCGGGCGGGTGTCGCTCGACCAGGCCCGCGCGATCAAGCGGTCGCTGGACCTGCTGCCGGTCACCGGGGAGTTCGCGGTCGACGGCGACCAGCGCGAGGCCGCGGAGGCCCACCTCGTCGATCTCGCACGGCACCACGACGCCGGCGACCTCGACCACCTCGGCCGACGCCTCTACGCCGTCATCGCACCAGAGGCCGCGGATGCCTACGAAGGCCGGCTCCTCGAGGCCGACGAAGCCCGCGCGGCGCGCAAGACCACCCTCAAGATCTGGACCGACCACCAAGGCCTCACCCACGGCCGCTTCCGCATCCCCAAGCTGCACGGCGCCATGCTCACAAAGGCCCTCGACGCCATCATGTCGCCACTGCGCGAGCACGGTCCGTCGGTCGAGCCTGCCGAGACCACTCGATCGTCGGTCGAGCCTGTCGAGACCACCGCGACCGACGCCGACCCGCACGACACCGACCCGCACGACACCCGTCCCGTCACCGTCCGTCGGGGCGAGGCGTTCTGCGAGCTCCTCGAACGCCTCTCGGCCTGCGACCTGCCCGCCACCGCCGGCGGCGACGCCACCATCGTCGTCACCCTGCAGCGCGACGACCTGGTCGCCGCCCTCGACACCGCCGGCGTCGCAATCCTCGACACCGGACACCGCATCTCCGCAGGCGAGGCCCGACGCCTCGCCTGCCGCCACAAGCTGGTCCCCGCCGTCCTCGACGGTGCCTCCCACGTCCTCGACCTCGGCCGCAGCCGACGCCTCCACACCAAGGCCCAACGACTCGCCTTGAGCACCACCCAGGGCGGCTGCACCGCCGAGCACTGCGACGTCCCCGCCGCGAAGTGCCACGCCCACCACGACACCCCCTGGTCCCAAGGCAGCACCACCGACACCCACACCGGACGACTCCTCTGCGGCCCCCACCACCGCCGCGTCCACGACCCCGCCTACCACCACGAACGCCTCCCCGACGGCACCATCAGGTTCCACCGACGGCCCTAGACCGGCGGGAGGAGGTCGCGCCCTTCGTGGCTCGCTCCCCTCGCGCGGAGGTCGCGCCCTTCGTGGCTCGCTCCGCTCGCACCTCAGGGAGCGGTGTCCTGGGGTGTTCGTGCCCCGGGGGCGGTGTATTGGGGTGTTCGTGCCCCGGGGGCGGTGTCCTGGGGTGTTCGTGCCCCGGGGGCGGTGTCCTGGGGTGTTCGTGCCCCGGGGGCGGTGCCCTGGGGTGCTCGTGCCTCGGGGGGCGGGGGGAGAGGCGGGTCGTCAGTCGTCGCGGACCCGGCCCCGCAGCCGCTTGACGTCCGAGCGGCGGCGCTTGCCCTCGACGCGGCGACGCTGCGAGCCGCGGGTGGGCTTGGTCGGGACGCGGGTGAGCGGCGGCGGTGCCAGGGCATCCCGGAGCCGGTCGGCCAGCCGCTCGCGCGCGGCCAGCCGGTTGCGGTGCTGCGAGCGGTGCTCGGAGGCGGTGACCACGAGCACCGCCCCGAGCCGGCCGACCGCCCGGGCGCGCTGGGCGTCGTCGAGGGCCCGTGTCGCCGTCAGGTCGAGCTCGACACCGACGCGGCTGTCGGTGGTGTTGACCGACTGGCCGCCCGGGCCCGAGCTGCGGGAGAACCGCTCGACGAGATCGGCGGCGGGCACGACGAGGCCGCGCGGCAGCCCCGGACCGGGGCGCAGTCGCAGGTCGAGCTCGCCCGTCACGGCCCGGTCACTGGCCCCGCCGGCGCCACTCGATCGCCGGGCAGGTGTCCATCACCATCGGCACCCCGGCGGCCCGGGTGCGGCCGAAGGCCGCCTCGTCGACCACGCCGAGCTGGAACCACACGCCGCGGGCGCCGATCGCGACCGCCTGGTCGGCGAAGTCGCCGGCGGCCTCGGAGCGACGGAAGACGTCGACCACGTCGACCGGGAACGGCACGTCGGCCAGGGCGGCGTACCCCTGCTCGCCGAGCACCGTCGGCGCGTCGGGGTGGATCGGCACGATGCGCTTGCCGCGCGACTGCAGCAGCTCGGCGATCGACCAGGCCGTGCGGGTGCGGTCGGTCGACAGGCCCACGACGGCCCAGGTCTCGCAGTCGTCGAGCATCAGGCTCACGGCCTCGGGGTCCTGCCAGTCGGCGGTCATGCCTCCAGTGTCCTCCCTCGGCGCGACCTAGGCTCGAGGGCGTGCCCACCGCGTTGCTGACCGGCCTCGTCGAGCCGTCGACACTCGCGCCGTTCGTGGAGCAGGTGGGCTGGGGCGTCGGTCGTCAGGTCGTCCGACGGCTGCACGCCGACGGGGTCGAGGTGGGCGTCCTGCTCGACGAGCTGCCCGACCGCGCCGAGGCGCCGGGGTGGGCGGCGTACGCCGTTCTCGAGGGCCGCACCGCGGTCGCCGTCGCGCTGGTGCACCTCGCGGGGGAGCGGGCGACGTACGTCGGCGACGTCGTCGCGCCGACGGCCCCGCCGGGCACCCGTGAGGCGCTGCTGGTGCGCGCGCTGCACGACGCGGGCGCGGCCGGTGCCGACGTGCTGCAGGTCACGCAGCCGGGGGTGGGACTGGCCGGTTGGCCCCACGCTAACGATCGTTAACATCGGCGGCATGAGCGACGGTCACCCGATGTACGCCCTGTCCGAGGAGCACCAGGCCATCCGCGAGGCGGTGCGGGCGGTGGCGACCGACAAGATCGCGCCGTTCGCCGCGGCGGTCGACGAGGAGGCGCGGTTCCCGAGCGAGGCGCTCGCCGCCCTGCGGGCCTCCGACTTCCACGCGCCCCACGTGCCCGAGGAGTACGGCGGGGCCGGTGCCGACGCGCTGGCGACCGTGATCGTGATCGAGGAGGTGGCCCGCGCCGACGCCTCGGCCTCGCTCATCCCGGCGGTCAACAAGCTCGGCTCGCTGCCGGTGCAGCTGGCCGGCTCAGAGCAGCTCAAGAAGAGCTACCTGACCCGGCTGGCGGCCGGCGACGGCGGCTTCTCCTACTGCCTCTCCGAGCCCGACGCGGGCTCCGACGCCGGTGGCATGAAGACGCGCGCCGTGCGCGACGGCGACGACTGGGTGCTCGACGGCGCGAAGCGCTGGATCTCCAACGCCGGCCCGGGCGAGGGCGAGTCGGAGTTCTACACCGTGATGGCGGTGACCGACGCCGACAAGCGCACCCGCGGCGGCATCTCGGCCTTCGTGGTGGAGCGCTCCGACGAGGGCGTGTCGTTCGGCGCACCGGAGAAGAAGCTCGGCATCAAGGGCTCGCCCACCCGGGAGGTCTACCTCGACCAGGTCCGGATCCCCGGCGACCGCATCATCGGCGAGGTCGGCACGGGCTTCGCCACCGCCATGCGCACCCTCGACCACACCCGCATCACCATCGCGGCCCAGGCGGTCGGCATCGCCCAGGGTGCCCTCGACCACGCCCTCGGCTACGCGCAGGAGCGCGAGCAGTTCGGCAAGAAGATCGCCGACTTCCAGGGCCTGCAGTTCCTGCTGGCCGACATGGGCATCAAGGTCGAGGCCGCACGCCAGCTGACGTACGCCGCCGCGGGTCGCTCCGAGCGCGGCGACAAGGACCTCACCTTCTTCGGTGCGGCCGCCAAGGCGTTCGCCTCGGACACCGCGATGCAGGTGACGACCGACGCCGTGCAGGTGCTGGGCGGCTACGGCTACACCCGCGACTACCCGGTCGAGCGGATGATGCGCGACGCCAAGATCACCCAGATCTACGAGGGCACCAACCAGGTGCAGCGCATCGTCGCGGCCCGTCAGCTCCTCGCCGGGATCCAGTCACGGCTCTGAGCCGCTGACGGTGGCCGCGGCGAGGCCGAGGGCTCGCCGGGCCATCGGTTCGGCCCGGGCGCGGTCCTGCGGGACGAGCCCGACCCGCGTGCGGCGGTCGAGCAGGTCGTCGACGTCGGTTGCGCCCTCGTGCGTCACGGCGAAGACGAGCTCGGCCAGGGTCACGCCCTGCGGGCCGGGGGCCAGCAGCTCGGTCTCGGGGAGGCCGGTGACCTCGACGGCAGTGGCGAGGACGAGCGCGGCCTCGGTGCCGAAGCGACGCACGAGCCGGGGTGGTGCGGCGAGGCGCGCCAGGTGCTCGCGCGTCGCCGCGCCCAGGAGGGGCAGGGTGCGGGTCCGGCACGGTCCGGTCGCGAGGCCGACGGCGTCGACGGCGTCCTCGGCCATCCGGCGGTAGGTCGTCAGCTTGCCGCCGACGACCGTGACGACGCCGCTGGGCGAGATGAGCACGGCATGCTCGCGCGACAGGTCGGCGGTCTCCCCGCCCGCCTGCAGCAGGGGACGCAGGCCGGCGTAGGTGCCGACGACGTCGGGTCGACGCACCTCGACCTCCAGGACCGTGTCGACGACGTCGAGCAGGAACCCGATCTCGGCCTCGGTGCCCTGCGGCACGTCCGGGACGTCCCCGTCGGTCTCCTCGTCGGTCAGGCCGACGTGGACCGTGCCGTCCGGCTGGGGCAGCGTGAGGACGAAGCGGCTCGTGCTGCCCGGGACCGGGATGGTCAGGGCGGCGGTGAGGCCGGGGACCGACGACGACCGCAGCACCAGGTGGGTGCCCCGTGACGGCTTGAGCCGGACGTCGGGGCTGACCGACCCCGCCCACACCCCGGTGGCGTTGACGACCGCGCGGGCCGCGACCTCGTGGGTGCGTCCGGTGCGCTCGTCGCGCAGCGTCGCGCGGGTGCCGGTGGCCGTCAGGACCCGCGAGCGGGTGCGGACCTCGGCGCCGTGGTGCGCCGCCGTGCGGGCGAGACAGGTGACGAGGCGTGCGTCGTCCTCGAGCTGGCCGTCGAAGGCCAGCAGCCCGCCGCGGAGCCCGGAGCGCCTCAGGCCGGGCGCCAGCCGCACCGCCTCGTCGGGGCCGACCCGCCGCGTGCGGGGCAGCGTGCTCGCGCTGGTGCCCGCCGTACGGCGCAGCACGTCGCCGGCGACCAGCCCGGCGCCGGCGAGGGCGGCGTGGGCCCGGGAGACCCCGGGCGTCAGGGGCAGCAGCATCGGGAGCGTCCGGGTGAGGTGGGGCGCCGTCGTCTCCATCAGCACGCCTCGCTCGACCGCGCTCTCGCGCGCGACCCCGACCCGGCCGTGGGCCAGGTAGCGGAGCCCGCCGTGGACGAGCTTGCTCGACCATCGCGACGTGCCGAAGGCGACGTCGTGCGCGTCGACGGCCAGCACGCTCAGGCCGCGTGCGGCCGCGTCGAGGGCGACGCCGGCGCCGGTGACCCCGAGGCCGACGACGAGCACGTCGACGGAGCGGGGAGCGCCGGCCAGGCCGGCCTGCAACTGGCTCACGGGGCCAGGTACCGCTGGACCAGGTGCACGAGCTCGGCGTCGAGATCGGCCTGCGTCAGGTCGTCGGTCGTCATGGTGTGTGCGGACAGGGTGAACCCGTGGGCGGCCAGGAGCACTGACCGTGCGAGGAGCGTCGGGTCGCCGTCACGCACCTCGCCCGTCGCCTGTCCTGCGGCGATGCGCTCACCGAGCAGGTCCAGCACGAGGTCCTGGGTGCGACCGCGCCGGTCGACGAGGTACGGCAGCAGCTGCTCGGGGTCGACGTCGACGATGCGACGGAAGAGCGGGTTCGCCCGCAGCGCGGAGACCACGGCCACGAAGCGACGCGCCAGGGTCTCGGCCCCGTCGCCGTCGGGCGGCTGCGCGTCCGCCGTGGGCTGGACCTCGGCCGTCCACTCCCGGGTCATCAGCTCGGCCAGGATCGACTGCATGTCGGGGAAGGCGCGGTAGACGGTCGTGCGGGACACGCCCGCCCGGCGGGCGACGTCGGTCAGGGTCGCGCGCCGCAGCCCCACGGTCAGGATCACCTCGCGGGCCGCATCGAGCAGGCGATCGGTGTTACACGTGGACGGCACGTGTCACACTGTATCTCGTGAGTCGAGAGATGCATCCGCAGCGGTGGGGCGACGCCGGTGCGGCCGGCCCGCTGCCCGAGGCCACCCGGGCCCTCGTCGAGGCCGTCTTCGACACCGTCCCGAGCCCGGCACGCGAGGTCGTGACCCTGCCCGCCGCGCAGCTGGCCGAGCACCTGCTGGAGTCACTGCGCGAGACGGTCGGGTCCGAGCACGTGGCGACCGACGACGCCACCCGGCGGCTGCGCACGCGCGGTAAGTCGACGCCGGACCTCCTGCGAGCCCGGTCCGGTGACCTGGGCGACGCGCCGGACGCCGTCGTCCGTCCGGGGTCGCACGACGAGGTCGCCGCGGTGCTGGCGTGGGCGCACGCCCACGGCGTCGCCGTCGTGCCGTTCGGCGGCGGCACCTCGGTCACCGGTGGCCTGGTGGCGGCCCGGGCGGGTCGGGCCGGGGTGGTCAGCCTGGACCTGGGGCGGCTCGATCGCCTGCTCGACGTCGACACCACCTCGATGACCGCGACCCTCCAGCCCGGCATGCGGGGCCCGGACGCGGAGGCCGCCCTGGGTGCGCACGGGCTCACCCTCGGGCACTTCCCGCAGTCGTTCGAGTTCGCCACCATCGGCGGCTTCGCCGCCACCCGCAGCAGCGGGCAGAACAGCGCGGGCTTCGGTCGCTTCGACCAGATGGTGGTGGGCCTGCGAGCCGCCACGCCCGTCGGCGACCTCGTCGTCGGCAGCGCGCCCGCCGACGCCGCCGGCCCAGACCTGCGACAGCTGCTGCTCGGCTCGGAGGGCGCCTTCGGGGTGATCACCGAGGTGACGGTGCGCGTGCGCCACGCCCCGACCCAGCAGGTCCACGAGGCCTGGGGCTTCGAGTCGTTCGCCGCCGGACGCGAGGCGATGCGACACCTGGCCCAGCGCCAGCTGCTGCCCACGATCCTTCGTCTGTCCGACGAGAACGAGACGGCCGTCAACCTGGCGAGCCAGTCCGACGTCGGCGGCGAGACCGCCCCGGGCTGCGTGATGATCGTCGGCCACGAGGGCGACGCGGTGGAGCGTCGCCGCGCGGAGGTGGGCGAGGTCCTCGTCGCGCTCGGCGGCACCCCGCTGGGGGAGGAGCGCGGTCGCCACTGGCACGAGGGGCGCTTCGCCGCGCCGTACCTCCGCGACTCCATGCTCGACGCCGGCGTCCTGGTGGAGACGCTGGAGACGGCCACGTTCTGGAGCAACGTCGAGCGGCTGCACGCCGACGTCGCTGCCGCGCTGACCGGGAGCCTGGGTGGGTCCGCCCTGGTGCTGTGCCACGTCTCGCACGTCTACGAGACGGGGTGCTCGCTCTACTTCACCGTCGCCGCTCCGCAGGCGGACGAGCCCGTCACCCAGTGGCTGCGGGCGAAGGCCGCCGCCAGCGACGCCATCGTCGCCGCGGGCGCCTCGATCACCCACCACCACGCCGTGGGCACCGACCACCGTGACTGGCTCGAGCGCCAGGTCGGACCGGTCGGGGTGCGGGTGCTCCGGGCGGTCAAGCAGGCGCTGGACCCCGCCGGCATCCTCAACCCGGGCGTCCTCGTCCCGTGAGACGGGGGCTCGTCGCCCGGCCGTGGTGACGCCGGACAGGAGCGAGGTCCCGGACCCGTGCGGTCAGTCGCAGGTGTCGCAGATCCCGGTGGCGGGCAAGGCCAGGAAGCAGGTCGGGCAGATCTTCGCGACCGGCTCCTGACGCACCGGGCGCTTGGCCGTCAGCGGCACGCTGCTGCGCACCCCGCTGGCGGTCGACCGCGGCCGGGTCGCCGGGGGAGCGGAGCGACGTGGCCGCGGCTCCGGCGGCGGTGGGGGCGGCGGCAGGGTGAGGTCGAAGCCGAGGTCGGGCAGGACCTCGCCAGCGTTGTGACGGCCGGTGAACAGCTCGTCGGGTGACGCCGCGCCGCGCGTGGCGCTCATGTAGGCGAGTCCGGCGACGACCTTCGCGTCATACTGGCGTCCGGCGTGCCGCAGCACGTGCGTGGAGTCGGACTGGCTGACCAGCGCGACGAGCACCTCGCCCGTCGCGGCGTCGTACTGCTCGATGGCCGTCAGCACGTGGTCGCGGGTGACAGGACGGAAGTCGACCATGACCCCGAGGGTACGACGCCCCGGCTCAGTCGCCGTCGTCGGTCTCGACGGGGTCCTGGTGGCCCCGCTGCTCGGCCCGCTCGCCGAAGTCGCGACCGGGCTCGCTCTCGTCACCGGTGACGGCGTTGGGTCCCTGGCGCCCCTCCTGCACCCCCTCGGACTCGTCGCCCGGGGCGCCCGCGACCGACTGGTCGGGGCTGATGGGCTCGCCGTCGCCGAGGTTGGCGACCTCGGAGACCGCGCCCTCCTGCTGCTCGTCGTCAGGTGTCTGGCTCATGGAGGGCCCTTACCCCGAACGGGAGGGGTCGGCTCGGCTGACGGCTCAGTTCCCGGGCTCGTGGTTGCCGGTGCGGGCGTTGGGGCCCTGCTTGCCCTCCTGGACCTCGGGGTCGGGGGCGCCGCCGACGGCCTGGTCGGGGTCGATCGGGGTGCCGTCACCGAGGTTGGCGACCTCGGAGACCGCACCGCCGCCCTCGTGCTCGTCGTGGTCCCGACGGTCATCGCGCTCACGGTCTGCTTCGTGGCTCATGCCTCGTAGGTAGCCACCGGGGCGTGCCCGCATGCGGGAGGGCTCGATGAGGACTCCCTCACGTGGGCCTCATCGACGCTTCCACGGGCGGCAGCGGCACCCACACCATCCGCTTCGCGCGCTGATCCGCACCTGCTGCGGCCGGTCCCGCGAGGGGCCCTCTCGTCCGGCGGCCCGGCACCCTTCGGGGTGCCGGGCGGTTCGCCGTACCCGATTGGCCGCGCGTCTACCATGGGAGGCGTTTGCCGACCGGGAGGCACATGCCCGGCACGGCCACCGGCGCGCCCCGAAGGCCCCGCCAGCCAGGTGACCACCACGAGCAGGAGACCCGTGTCCAACAAGAAGAAGGCCCAGGCCGCGAGCGACGACACCCGGCGCCGCGGCAGCGCGATGATGCAGCAGCAGCGGGCCAAGGAGAAGCGCCGAAACGCGCTCATCCAGGGTGCCATCGCGCTGACGGCCGTCGTGGCGGTCCTCCTCGTGACGGTCGCCGTGCTCAACGCGCGCGGCGCGGGCCAGGCCGAGGTCGTGCCCGAGGCCGTCAACGGCAACGGCGGGTTCGTGGTCGGCAACGCCGACGCCGACACGACCATCACGGTCTTCGAGGACCTCCAGTGCCCCGCCTGCAAGGCCTTCGAGACCGCCAGTGGCGACAAGCTCACCGAGCTGGCCGAGAGCGGTGACGTCGCCGTCGAGTACCGCATCATCTCCTTCCTCGACAGCCCCGCCACCGACGACTACTCCAGCCGCGCGGCCAACGCCTCGGCCTGCGTGATGGAGCAGGGCACCGACACCTGGGCGGCGTTCCACAAGGCGATGTACGAGCAGCAGTCGCCCGAGTCCGGCCCCGGCCTGACGGACGAGGAGATCCTCGCGATCGCCGTGGACGCCGGCGCCGACGAGGCGCAGACGAAGTCCTGCATCGCCGACGGCACCTACGACGACTGGGTCGCGCAGGTGACCGACGAGGCCGGCGACGACGGCGTCAACAGCACCCCGACGGTGATGGTCGACGGCGAGGTCACCGAGGCCCGCACGCCCGAGCAGCTGCAGCAGGCCGTCGACGAGGCCGCGGCGTGACCACCGTCGACCCGGCCGGCGTGGGGGCGGCGCCCCCCGCCGCGGTCGACGAGGTCGACGAGACGTACGACGGTCATGACACCGACGGGGCGGCCCGGCGGATGCGCTGGCACGGCCTGCAGCTGGTGCTGCTCGGCCTGGCCGGTCTGAGCGCCGCCTTCGCGCTGACGGCCGACAAGTTCAAGCTCCTCGCCGACCCCTCGTTCAGACCGAGCTGCGACCTCAACCCGGTGCTCTCCTGCGGCTCCGTCATGGTGACCGAGCAGGCCGAGGTCTTCGGCTTCCCCAACTCGATCATCGGCCTGGCCGCCTTCGGGGCGGTCGTCGCGATCGGCGTCGTCCAGCTGACGGGCACCCGTCCGTCGCGGGTCGTCCAGGCCGGGCTCGCCGTCGGGGCGCTCGCCGGCTGGGCCTTCGTGCACTGGCTCGCCTTCCAGAGCCTCTACCGCATCGGGGCGCTGTGCCCGTGGTGCATGGTGGTGTGGGCGTCCACGGCCCCCATCGCGATCTGGTCGGTGCTGCGGCCGCTGCGTGACAGCGGTTCGGGCATCGGCCGCCTGTGGACCTACCGCTGGTCGCTGCTGGTGGCCTGGTACCTGCTCGTCGTCGTGCTCGCCCTCGTCCGCTTCTGGACCTACTGGAGGACCCTGCTGTGACCCGCACCCGCGCGACCGTCCTGTCCCTGCTGGTCGCGCCCCTGGTGGCGCTGGCGGCCCTGGTCGTCGGTGTCGGCCCGGCCTCCGCCCACGCCAGCCTCACCGGCAGCGACCCCGCCGACGGCGCCACCCTCGCGGCCGCGCCCGGGACGGTGTCGTTCACCTTCAACGAGGACATCCGCGAGCCGGCCTTCGTCGTGGTGACCGCAGGCGGCCAGCGGGTCGCGGAGGGTGAGGCGCAGGTCGACGCCAACGTCGTCACCGCCCGGGTCGACGACGGGGCCCCGGCCGGGCGCTGGACGGCCGCCTACCGCGTGGTCTCCGTCGACGGCCACGCCGTGACCGGCCAGATCGCCTTCGAGGTCGAGCAGCCCGCCCCCAGCGCCACCCCCAGCGCCACCGTCAGCACCTCCGCGAGCGCCACGCCCAGCCCTGGAACGGACGCCTCGGCGAGCCCGGGGGCCTCGGCCGAGACCACCCAGGGTGCCGTCACGGCCGGTGACGACGAGGGGCTCTGGCCGCCCCACACCGAGCACGTCGTGCTCGCGGCCGTGCTGCTGGCCGCCGCTGCCGCTCTCGTGCTCTGGTCACGCCGGCGCGCCCGATGACCTCGACGGCTCCAGCCACCCCTGCGCCCACCCCGGGCCCCGACCCGACCGTCGCCGCCGCGAACCGGTCGGCACGCCGCGCCCGTCAGCGCTCGCTGGCCCTGGCCGCGGTCCCGGCGGCACTGGCGGCGGCCCTGGTCGTGGTCGGCCTCGGGGGCGCCGCCGCCCCGGTGCCCGACGGGCTGCCCGACCCCGGGGTGCTGACCACCTGGGGGCTCCCGGTCGCCGAGGTGCTGGGCCAGCTGCTCGCGGTGGTCGTGGTGGGCTCGCTGCTGGTGCCCGCGCTGGTCAGCCTGCGCCCCGACGACGACCTCGAGGGCGTGGCCTTCCGCGCCGTCAGCCGCACCCGCACCTGGGCGCTGCTCTGGGCGTTGGCCGTGCTGGTCCAGGTGGCGCTCAGCGCCTCCGCGCTCTTCGCGGTGCCCGCCTGGCAGCAGGGTCCGGGCCGGGTCCTCGACATCTCGCTGGGCGCGCCCCAGGGACGCGCGCTGCTCGTGCAGCTGCTGCTCGTGCTCGCCGTGGCGCTCGCGTCGCGATGGGCCCTGCGGGCGCGCGAGGCCGGCGCGGTGCTCGCGCTCGCGGTCGTCGCGGTCGTGCCCCCGGTGCTCACCGGCCACACCGCCTCCTCGGGCAGCCACGACCTGGCCACCGTCAGCCTGCTGCTCCACGTGCTGCCGGCCCTGGTGTGGGCGGGCGGCGTGGTCGCCCTGGTCTGGCACCTGGGTGCCGGGGGCGAGAAGCAGCAGCGCGCCGCCCGCCGGTTCTCCCCGCTCGCCGCCTGGTGCTTCGCCCTGGTGGCGGTCTCCGGCGTCGTCAACGCCGCCGTGCGACTCGACGGCGCCGACGACCTCGTCGGCACCGCCTACGGCCGCACCGTCCTGGCCAAGGTCCTCGCGCTGGTCGTCGTCGCCGTGATCGCGGCGCGGCTCCGCGCGCGTGTCCGCGGCGGGGAGGGCAAGCCGATGCTGCTCCGCCTGGCCGGCCTCGAGGCGGTCGTCATCTGCACCGCCATCGGCCTGGGCGTCGCTCTCTCGGTCACCCCCACGCCCGTGGGCGAGCTCTACCCGACCCTCGCGGAGTCGCTGGTCGGCGGCCCGCTGCCGCCCGAGCCCACCGCTGGCCGCCTGCTGCTCGGCTTCTACCCCTCGGGCCTCGGCCTCGCGGTCCTCGGACTCGGGCTCGTGGCGTACGTCGCGGGGTTGCGCGCGCTGCGTCGCCGCGGCGACTCCTGGCCGGTGCTGCGCACCGCCTCGTGGCTCGTCGGGCTCGCGATCGTCGCCTACGCCACCACGGGTGGGATCGCGGCGTACTCCCACGTCGCGTTCAGCTACCACATGGTCACGCACATGCTGCTGTCGATGGTGGCCCCGATCTTCCTGGTCGCGGGCGCGCCGGTCACGCTGGCGCTGCGGGCGCTTCCGGGCTCCGACGAGCCCGGTGGCGCCGGGCCGCGTCAGCTGCTGGCCGGGCTGCTGCGCTCGCGCTTCTCGCGCTTCGTGACCCACCCGCTGGTGGCCTCGGTGCTTTTCGTGGCCAGCCTCTACGGCATCTACTTCACCGGGCTGTTCGAGGCGCTGATGCTCAACCACCTCGGCCACGTGCTGATGGAGCTGCACTTCCTGCTCGTCGGGTTCTTGTTCTTCGAGGTGCTCGTCGGCGACGCGCCGCTGCCGCGCCGGCTGCCGCACGCCGCACGGCTGGGCCTGCTGCTCGTGGTGGTGCCGTTCCACGCGTTCTTCTCGATCGCGGTGATGAGCTCCACGACCGTGCTGGGGGAGGGTTTCTACTCCCTGCTCGACCGGCCGTGGTCGCCCGACCTGCTGCGCGACCAGTACGTCGGCGGCTCGCTGGCGTGGGCGCTCGGCGAGGTGCCGATGGTCCTGGTGCTGCTCATCCTGCTGGGCCAGTGGTTCGTCAGCGACAAGCGCACCGCCTCGCGCGGCGATGCCCGGGCCGACCGCGACGGCGACGCCGAGCTCGCGGCGTACAACGCCCGGCTCGAGGCGCTGGCGCGCCACGACGCCCGGTCGTAGGGGTCAGGGCGCGCCGGCCGCCGGTGCGGTGCTGCCCGTGACCTCCATCGGGGGCAGGCCGAGCTTGCGGTGGTCCCAGCTGCGGGTGCGCTCGACGACCAGCCGCACGGCGACCCGCTTGCGGGCCATGTCGTCGACCGCCGGCCGGAGCTCTTCGCTGTAGGGGCCGAGGTAGCGCTCGAAGACCTCGCGGCAGACCCGCCAGACCGCCTCGGGGTCGTCGACCACCTCGGCGCGGCCCTCGAGCGCCACGCCTCGTAGCCGGTCGTAGGTGTGGCCGGCCTCGACGAGCACCGACAGCCGGTCGTCACGGCGCAGGTTGGCGACCTTCTGCGAGCGGGCCTTGGTCTCGAACCACACCTCGCCGTCGACGACGGCGTACCACATCGCGACGAGGTGCGCCGCCCCGTCACGACCGTGGGTCGCGATGGTCGCGGTGCGCTGCTCGTCCACGAACGCCGCCACCTCGTCGGGACCCATCTGCACCTGGCCACGCTGGTTGCCGCTCACGCGCCGCAACCTACCTGCCGCTACGGTCACGCCATGGGTCTCGTCCGTCGCGCCGGTGGCGCCGCCTTCAACCGCTTCGGTGCCATCCCCGAGGGCCCCACCGCCGAGATCGTGCACCAGGCGCTGCACCACGCCATCGCGGGTGTCGGTCCGCTGGCCGGTGCCCGGGCCGCCGCCGACAAGGCGCTCGAGGACTCCGGGGGCGACGTCGAGAAGGCGATCGACCGGCTCACCCGCGTCCACCTCGGCCTGGCGGGGGCGGAGGGCTTCGTCACCAACGTCGGGGGTCTCGTGACCGCGGCGTGGGCCATCCCGGCCAACATCGGCGGGCTCGCCGTGGTGCAGATCCGGCTGGTCGCCGCGATCGCCCACCTGCGCGGCCTCGACCTCGACGACACCCGCGTGCGCAACGCGGTGCTCGCCACCATGCTCGGGCGCTCCGTCGTGCGCCAGCTCGTGCGCGACGGCCGGCTGCCCGGCACGCCGCGGCAGATCGCCGGGCTGCCCCAGGGCGAGCAGACGACGGTGACCGAGCCGCCCGCGAAGGGTGGGGCCAAGGCCCGTCGCGCCGCCCGTACGCCGCTCGACCGCACGGTGGGCGCCCAGGTCGCGACGTCGCTGCTGAGCGAGGTGGGCGGCAAGCGGCTCGCGTCGTTCGCCGCCAAGCGCGTGCCGGTGCTCGGCGGTGTCATCGGCGGCAGCACCGACGCGTGGAACACCCGGGCGATCGCGAAGTACGCCCGCGACGAGCTGAGGGGCTGAGGGCCCTCAGCCGACGCGGGCCACGGGGCGGCGCAGGCGCGCCTGCACGGCGCGGGCGGCACGGCGGCCGGAGACGAGCGCGCCCTGGATCGACGGGGTGTCGCGGTGGTCGCCGGCGACGAACACGCCGTCGCCGAGGTCGACCTCGCGCTGCAGCGGGGTGCCGGGGTCGAGGGCCGGCAGTGCTCGCGGCAGGTCGTCGACCCGCACCAGCTCCCACCCGCTCGCGTCGGCACCCAGCAGCCGGGCGGTCTGGGCCCGGGCGGCCCGCTCGAGGGTGACGGGGTCGTGGCCGGCCCCGAGCACGGAGGCCTGGAGCAGGGCCCCGTCAGCGGCGTAGCCCGGTGCCGCCTGCGAGACGACCGCGGCGTTGACGACCGGTCCGCGGCCCTCGCCGTCGACGTGCAGCAGCCTGCTCGGGCTGGGCGGCTCCGCCGCGCGCCACCACAGCGTGGTCAGGCCGCGCATCCGCGGTCGCGGCCAGCCCAGGAGGTCGGCTGCGGTGACGGGGTCGGTGGCCACCACCGTCGCCCGGGCGCCCACCGTGCCGTGGTCGGTGACGACCCGGTGGCCGGTGACGATCTGGGCGGTGGTGCCGAACCGCACCCGCTCCGGGCCGAGCCGCTCGAGCAGCTGGTCGGGCAGCGCCTGCATGCCCCGCGCCGGCACCGACGGGGTGCCGCGGACGAAGGAGCGCACCACGAGGTCGGCGTAGCGTCGTGACGTCTCGAGGTCACCGTCGGCGAGCACCCCGGCCAGGAACGGGCGGAGCACGCGGTCGGTGGGGGCCCCGTCGAGCCTGCACGCCGCGAGCGCCTCGTGCAGCGGCACGTCGTCCTGGGCCTTGACCGCCGTCGCCGGTCCGAAGCCCACGCGCGCCATCCAGGCGACGAGGGCGAGCTTCTGGCGCACGGTCAGCAGCGGGGTGGTGAGGTCGTTCCACACCGACCTCGGGTGTCGGCGGGGGTCGCCGAGCTCGTGCAGCCGGCCGCCGTGGCGCACCGCGACGCCGGCCCCGAAGGCCTGCAGGTCGAGCGCGTCGACGTCGACGAGGTCGCGCACGGCGGGGTAGGCGGGGTTGAGCAGCTGGAAGCCGCGGTCGAGCAGCAGCCCGTCGACGTGGTCGGTGACCACGCGGCCGCCCGCGCGCTCGGCGGCCTCCACGACCACGACGTCGAGACCCCCGCGGGCGAGCCGCAGCGCGGCCGCCAGGCCGGCCAGGCCGGCGCCGACGACGACCACGTCGGCGGCGGTGGGCAACGTGCGTCGCACGGTGTGCTCCTCGGTGGGTCCGGCCGGGTGGTGGCCGGGTCGTGGTGGGAGCCGCGACTCCCCGGGTACCCCGCGACCAGGCGGTGCCGGTGTCGCGCGGTGGGCGTGTGCGATGGGTGCCCCATCGGGCCGAGTTCAACATTTCGTTCAGGTATGCGTGGAGGTTTAGCATGGAGCGCGTGGAGACGGACATCGCGAGCGCGACGCTGACCATCGGCGACCTCGCGGACCGCACCGGCGTCAGCAGCGCCACGCTGCGCATGTGGGAGCAGCGCCACGGCTTCCCCGTGCCGCACCGCCTCGACAGCGGCCACCGGCGCTACGACGAGGAGACGGTGGCGGCGATCAAGCGGGTGGTGGCCCGCAAGGAGGCGGGGATGCGGCTCGACCTCGCCATCGCGCAGGCGCAGGCAGACGTCGCGCCGACCTCGCCGTCGATCTACGCCTACCTGCGACGCCGTCACGCCGGGCTCTCGACGTACCGGCTGAAGAAGCGCACCCTGCTCGGGCTCTCGTGGTCGATCGAGGACGAGTTCTGCGCCAAGGCCGAGCACGCCGACGTCTTCGGCGCCTTCCAGCGGGAGCGCTTCTACGAGAAGGCCGAGCCGCGCTGGCTCGAGCTGGCGCAGTTCGCCCGCTCGACCACGGTCTTCGCCGACTTCGGCCACAGCGAGCCCGACAGCCGCCCGGCCAAGGTGTCGCTCTCGGACGGTGCCCCGCTGCGCCGGGAGTGGGCCATCGTGTGCGACGCCCCCGACCTCCCGGTCGTCCTCACCGCCTGGGAGCTGCCCGGGCAGCAGCAGGTCCGCGACCGCGACCGGGTTTTCGAGGCCATGTGGACCGTGGAGCCGCGGGCCGTGCACGACGCCGCGAGGGTCTGCGCCCACGTCGCGGGCGCCGCCGACCTCGGGTCGGAGCCCCGACGCACGACGCTCCCGGAGACCGCGGCGGTCACGCAGCTCTTCAACCGCGTCGTCGCCTACGTCGACCGGATGTCCTAGGCGGGCCGTCCGCGCGGAGGACGTTCGACCAAAACGCCCAAAACGGAACGCTCGCTCTCGTATCGTGAGCGCGGAGGCGCCCGCGACCCCTGCGGCGGGCGACGTCGCATGGAGCCACACCGTCCCCCCGCCCGCACCCGCCGCGGCGCGCGTCCGGCTGCCGCTGTCGTGGTGGCGCTGCTGCTGACGGCGTCCGGCTGCTCCTGGTTCGGCGACGACGAGCCCGCCACCAACCCGACCCCGGCCCCGGTCGCCGAGGGCGAGGCCCCGGTCGAGGTGATCGGCGCTGTCGACCCCGACGCCGTCGACGTCGGCGAGGCGCAGCCCGCACCCGAGACCGGCCAGGGGTACTACTTCGTCTCCGACCTCTACCCGGTGTCCGGGCCGCGCCTCGACCAGCCGGTGCTGGTCCGGATGACGCTCGACAGCGTGCTGCCCGAGGGCACCCCGGTGACGGTGGCCGCGCGCGCCGACGACTCCGCGCCCTGGCGCTTCGTCGACGGCACCCTCGACGCCGACGGCTCCCACGTGGAGTTCATCGTCCCCGAGCTCGCCACCTTCGGGGTGCTCGCGATCGACCCCGACTCCGTGCGTCGGCGGCTCGGCGAGGCCGTCGACGCGGCCCTCGAGGAGGACGCGACCCGCCCCGACGACGTCGACCCGGCGACCTGCGACGACACCGCGGGCGCCCGCGAGGGTGGCTACGTCGCCAAGAGCTGGCGACGCTCCACGGTCTCGTGGTGCCTCGACCGCGACGGCGAGAGCCGCGTGCTGCGCCTGACGAACACCCGCGGGGTGCCGATCCGCCTCAACGCCCCGGGCGTCGCCGACCGCGGCACCACCGGTGACGCCGTGCGGCCCGACGTGGACTGGGACGCCTGGACCGCCGCGGTCGCCACCGGCGCTGCCGGCGGCGACGGCGACGGCGACGGCACGGCCACGGTGCTCGCCCCCGGCCAGACGCTCGAGGTCGACGCCGACCTCGAGCCCGGCAGCTCGCTGCTGGTCACCGCCGCCGACGACGCCCGCAACCGGGGCGTGCAGGTGCTCCACGGCGCCGCGCTCGGCCTGGCCACCCAGGTGGCCGACCTGGGCCTCGTCGCCCCGCGGCGCCGGCCCGACGGCGAGGAGGTGCTCGCCCGGTTGCTCGCGACCCCGGGCTGCGCCGCCGCGCTCGGCGGCCCTCCGGCCCGGCTGGCGAAGGCGTGCCTGGGCGAGCGCGCCCTCGGTCGGGCCCTCGACCGCCAGGCCCCGCTCGTGACCCCCGTGCTGACGCCGACCGAGGCGACCGCGCTGGTCCGCGACCGGCTGCGGGCGCTCGGTGGTGCCGCGGCCCGGGTCGAGCAGCGTCTCGAGGTCAGCCGCGACCTGCCCGACTTCGGCCCGCTGGTCGGTCGCTTCACGGGGACCGCCCGCAGCATCGTCGTCGGCGCCGACGGCCTGGTCACCGAGAGCTGGGGGACGGCCGCCGGGCCTGCGCTGACCATCGGCTACCAGCTCAGCGACCCCTCGGTCGCCAAGGCGACCGGCACCGCCACCGCCACCGTGACCGCGGTGCAGGTGATCGACCGGGCCGCCGCCGGCGCCCGGGCGCCCCGGGTCGGCCAGGCCGGCGTGCTCACGCTGGGCCGCGACGGGGTGGTGCGCTCGCCCTTCGTCGGGGCGACGTACTGCAACGGGGCCGGGGCCGCCGCCGGCCGGTGCACCGACGCCCCCGTCGTCACGCCGAGCACCCCGCGGGGCGGTGGCACGGGGAAGGGCAAGGGCGGCAAGGGCTCCGCTACGTCGCCGTCGACCCCAGCACCGACGCCAGGTCCCGAGCGGGACGCCCCGTGAGCAGCCGCACGTCGTCGCTGACCCCGGCGAGCTCGCCCGACGCGATCGCGGTGTAGGTGCTGACCCACGCGTCCACCTGCCAGTCGGGCGCGCCGTACGACGCTCGCGAGGCGTAGGCCTCCTCGACCGTCTCGGCCACGTAGGTCACCTCGCGCCCCTGGTGGGCGCCGATGACCGCGGCCGCGTCGGCCAGGCTGAGCGCCTCCGGCCCCGTCAGGTCGTACGTCGCCCCGGCGTGCGGCACCGGGTCGCGCAGCACGGCCGCGGCGCACGCCGCGACGTCGGCCCGTGCCACGGCGGCCACGCGACCGTCGCCCGCCGGGCCGCGCAGGACGCCCTCGTCGCCGGCGAAGAGCGGCAGCACGTCGAGGTAGAAGCTGTCGCGGAGGAACGTCCATGCCAGACCGCTCGCCCGCAGGTGCGCCTCGGTCGCGCCGTGGTCGCGCGCGAGGGTGAAGACCGCGTCGGGCCCGGCGGCGACGAACGAGGTGTAGACGACCCGCTCGACGCCCGCCTCGACCGCGGCGTCCACGAAGGCGAGGTGCTGCTCGAGCCGGTCGGCGCTCTCGGAGCCCGACACCATGAGCAGGGTCTCGACACCCTCGAGCGCCGCGACGGCCGACGCGCGGTCGGCGTACCCGGCGAACCCGACGACCTCGGTCCCCGGCAGCGCCGGCACCCGCGACGGGTCGCGGGCGAGCAGCCGGGTGGGGACGTCGGCGCCGGCGAGCAGGGTGGCGACCGCGCCGCCCAGCGCTCCGGTGACGCCCGTGAGAGCGGTGCGGGGGAGTCCGGTCATGACCACCATGGTGGAGGATGGCGCCATGGCCAGCGACGTCACGCCCACCCTGGGCTCCACGATGTACCCCGCCTACCCGGCCCCGTCGCCGAGGGCCGTCGAGCTGCACGCGGAGCTGCTCGACTTCCTGCGCACCGAGGTGCTGCCGGCCGAACGGGCCTACGACGAGTACCGCGCGCAGGTCGGGCCCGACGACGCCACGGTGCCGCCGGTCGTCGAGGACCTCAAGGTCTCGGCCAAGGAGCGGGGACTGTGGAACCTGTTCCTGCCCGACGACTCCGGGCTGACCCAGCTGGAGTACGCCACCCTGGCCGAGCTCTCGGGCTGGAGCGTCGAGATCGCCCCCGAGGCCCTCAACTGCGCGGCCCCCGACACCGGCAACATGGAGCTGCTGCACCTGCGCGGCACCCCCGCGCAGCAGGAGCGGTGGCTGCGTCCGCTGCTCGACGGCGAGATCCGCTCGGCCTTCTGCATGACCGAGCCCGCCGTGGCCAGCTCCGACGCCACCAACATCGCCACCAGCATCGTGCGCGACGGCGACGACTACGTGATCAACGGCCGCAAGTGGTGGAGCAGCGGCGCGGCCGACCCGCGCTGCGCCGTGCTCGTGGTGATGGGCAAGACCGACCCGGAGGCGCCCACCCACCGGCAGCAGTCGATGGTCATCGTCCCGACCGACACCCCCGGGGTGAGCGTGGGCCGCAACTTCCCGGTCTTCGGCCGCCACGACCAGCACGGCCACTGCGTGGTCGACTTCGACGACGTGCGGGTGCCGGTCGACCACCTGCTGGGCGAGGAGGGTGGCGGGTTCGCCAACGCCCAGGCCCGCCTCGGCCCCGGTCGCATCCACCACGTGATGCGCGCCCTCGGCGCCGGCGAGCGCGCGCTCGCGCTCATGGTGGCGCGGGTGCAGGAGCGGGTCGCCTTCGGCAAGCCGCTCTCCGACCAGGGCGCGGTGCGCGAGCGCATCGCGGAGTCGCGCATCGACCTCGAGCAGGCTCGCGCGCTGTGCCACAAGGCCGCGTTCGTGATCGACACCCAGGGCAACAAGGAGGCCCGTCACCTCATCGCCGCCGCCAAGGTCGCGGTGCCCCGTGCGGTGCTGCGCGTCATCGACCGCGCGATCCAGGTGCACGGCGGTGCCGGTGTCTCCGACGCGACGCCGCTGGCGATGCTCTACGGCTGGCACCGGGCGATGCAGGTCTTCGACGGCCCCGACGAGGTGCACCTGACCTCGCTGGCCCGCCACGAGCTGGCGGCCGAGCCGCTGCTCGCGCTGCCGACGACGTACGCCGCCGAGGTGCTGGCCCGCTAGCCGATCGCCTCAGCGGATCTCGGGCAGCTCGCTGGCACGGCCGGTGAAGCGCGGCGTGCGCTTCTCGCGGAACGCCGCCACGCCTTCCTTGCCGTCGCCCTGGGAGGCGTGCCACATCGCCAGGCTGTCGGCGCGGTGGGCCTCGACCGGGTGGTCGGCACCGGCGCCCGCGAGCAGCAGCCGCTTGGCGAGGCCGAGGGCGACGGGGGAGCGGTCGCGCACGAACGAGCGGGCGAGGTCCTGGGCGGCGCCCAGCAGCTCGTCGGGCTCGTGGACCGAGCGCACCAGGCGTCCGGCCAGGGCCTGCTCGGCGGTGAGGATGTCGGCGGCGTACACCCACTCCAGCGCCTGGGGCAGGCCGACGATGCGGGGCAGGAACCACGACGACGCGGCCTCCGGCACGATGCCGATGCGGCCGAAGACGAAGCCGATGCGCGCCTGCGTGGAGGCCATCCGGATGTCCATCGCCAGCGTCATGGTGGCGCCGATGCCGACCGCCGCACCGTTGACCGCGGCGATGACCGGCTTGGGCATCGCGTGGATCGCGAGCGCGACCTTGCCCCCGGTGTCGCGCACGCCCGACTGCCACGGCTCCTCGGTGAGGTGCTCGCGCAGCACCTCGGGCGTCGGCTCGAGCGTCTCGTCGAGGCCGAAGACGTTGCCCTCGGCCGAGAGGTCCATGCCGGCGCAGAACGCCCGGCCGGCGCCCGTGACGACGACGGCTCGCACGGCGTCGTCGTGGGCGGTGACGGTGAAGAAGTGCTCGAGCTCGCGGGCCATGGTGACGGTGAAGGAGTTCAGCGCGTCGGGCCGGTCGAGGGCGAGGGTGGTCACGCCGTCGTCGTCGACGCTCCAGGAGAGCGTCTCGTAGTCGTGCTGGGTCATTCGACTCCTGCCAGTCCGGTGGGGGTGCACAGCTCGTCGGGGATGTCGCCGGTGCGGTCCTCGCGCACCAGCCGCAGCAGCTCGTCGGCGCGCTGGGCGTCCCAGTTGACCTCCTGGTCGGCGATCGGCATGCCACAGGTCAGCCCCGCGGTGCCGTTGACCCGGGTCATCGCCCAGCCGAAGCGCGCGAGGGCCACCGGCCCGGTGCCCTCGCTGATGCGCAGCGACGTGCGGGCAGCGTCGTTGAGCCGCCAGTAGCGCACCGGGTTCAGCACGGTCCAGGGCGAGGCGACCCTGCTGCCGATGGCGCTGATCACCTCGCGCTGGCGCCGGGCGCGGTCGAGGTCGCCGTAGGCGCTGACGTAGCGGGAGCGGGAGTAGCCCAGCGCCGTGACGCCGTCGACCTCCTGGCAGCCCCTGCGGATGCGCAGGTTGGCCCTGGGGTCGACCATGCGCTCGCGCGGGCACACCGTGACGCCCCCGACCGCGTCGACGGCGTTGACGAAGCCGCCGAAGCCGATCTCCACGTAGTCGTCGACCCGGACGCCGGTGGCCTGCTCGATGGTGCGCACCAGCAGGCGCGGACCGCCGTAGGCGAAGGCGGCGTTGATCTTGCCGGTGCCGCGCCCCGGGATGTCGACGATCGAGTCGCGGGGGATCGACAGCAGCAGGTCGGGGCCCGCACCGGTGTGCAGCAGCATGATGGTGTCGGTGCGCGCGCCGACGTCGCCGACGCCGCCGGTGCCGAGGCGCTGGTTCTCCTCGTCGCTGAGGCCCCGCCTGCTGTCGGAGCCGACCAGCAGGTACGTCGTGCCGGGCTGCTCCGGCGGACGCTCGCCGGCACGCGGCTCGATGTCGACCTTGTCGATGGTGCTGACCGCCCACAGCGGGGTGGCGACCAGGAAGGCCAGCCAGGCCACGAGCACGAGCAGCAGCACCCGACGCACCCGGCGGGGGCGGCGGCCGCGCGGTCGCCGTGCCCGCGGGTCGCGCGGCGGCTGCACGATGCGCGGCGGCGGGCCCGTGGG
>NZ_BAAHAA010000008.1:0-180690 GCF_054777915.1 Nocardioides marmoraquaticus
TGTCTTCCTAAGACCGCTTGGCCTCCGACTTTCGGCCCGCGCCGCGACCGGACGGCTGGTGTCGCCGCAGGTGGCCGCCGTCCTCGGCGCCGCGCTGCTCGCGCTGGCCCAGGTCTCACGGCCCGACCCGGCACCCGCCGCGGCCGCGCTGGTGCCCGTGCTGCTGGTCGCGGCTGCGGGGGCCCGTGTCCTGCGGCTGCCCCTGGTCGCGCTGGGTGTCGCCGGCGTGGGCGCCCAGTCCTGGGTCGCGCTGGTGGTCGCGGGGATCGGCCGTGCCGCCGACGCCGGCGCGGTCGGCTCGTGGTGGTGGCCGCTGGTGGCGGCCGCCCTGGAGGCCGCGGTGGTCACGGTCCTGCTCGACGTCCGGCGCGTCGGGCCGGCGCGCCTGCGCTCGCTGGGACCGGCCGCCGTGCTGCTGCCGCTGCTCGTCCTGGCCACCTGCCCCGCCCTCGTGGGCACGGGCAGCACCGCGACGCGGCTGTCCGTGAGCGGAAGCCTCGCCGTCCTGCTCGTCGTCGTCGCGGCGGGGCCTGAGCTGTGGGCGCGGGCCGCTGCCGGGTTCGCGGTTCTCGTCGGGGCCGTGGTGGCGGTGCCGCTGCTCGTCGCCCCGGTCGCCGTGGCGACCCCGCGGGCCCCGCAGCCGCTCACCTGGATCGTCGACGGACTCGTGCTCGCCGCCGCGGTCCCGCTGCTCCTCGGGCTGCTGCGCGGTCGTGGCGTCGGCACCCTCGTGGGCTCGCGCGACCTGCGACGCGCGGTGGCGGCGCCGCTCGCCGTCACGATCGCGGTCGCGACGACGGGTCTCGGTGTCTGGGCGGCCCTCGTCGTCACCGACCCGGCACCGGCCGTCGCGGTCGCCGCCGGCCTCGTCGTGACCGCCGCGACGGGTGCCCTCACCTGGCGCTGGCGCGAGGTGCTGCCGACCGCGTCGGTCGGGAGCGCCCTCACCGCCTGGACCGCCGGCCTGGCGCTGTGGAACGCCGGCCTCGACCTCGACAGCCCGCTCCCGGCCGCGGCACAGAGCGCCCTGGCGGTCCCGCTGCTGGTGGCCGGCCTGGCCCGCGACCGCGACCGCCGAGGGGGCTTCGCTACCGCGCTGCTGACGGCCGGTGCGCTGCTGGGTGCGGCCGCCGTGCAGGGCTGGAGCGAGGTCACCCGGCTCGACCCCGGCCCGCAGGCCGCGCTGCTCGCGGCGTACGCCGTGGGGCTGGTGCTGGCGGCCAGCACGGTGCTCCACCTCGACACCACCCGGGTCGTCGTGCAGCTGCTGGTCGTGCCCGTCACCCTCCTGGCACTCTTCGCCGCGCCCGACGCCGGACCCGGCAGCGTCACCCTCGCCGTGGTCGCGGGCGCTCTCGCGGTGGGCGCCCTGCTGCAGCGGGCCCGTGACCACGCCGTGCCGCTCCCCGGGGCGGTCGCGGCGGGGGTCGCCCTGGTGGCGGCCGGGTGGCGTGCGCTCGCCGGGCTCCCCTCCCCCGAGCTGGTCTCGCTGCCCGCGGGCGCGGTGCTCGCCCTGGGTGGCGCCTGGCTGCTGCTGCAGGACCGCAGGCTGCCCAGCGCCGCCGCGCTCGCCCCGGGCCTGGTGACGGTGCTCGCGCCGAGCCTGCTGCTCGCCCTCGGCGACCCGGTGTCACTGCGCGGCGCGGTCGTCGCCCTGCTCGTCGTCGCGCTGCTCGGGCTCGGGATCGTCCTGCGCCTCGGCGCCCCCTTCGTGGCCGGGGCCGTCGGCTCGGCACTGCTGCTGCTCGCCCACCTCGAGCCCGTGGCCGCCGCCGTGCCGCGGTGGATGGTGATCGGCCTGGTCGGCGGCCTGCTGCTCGCGGCCGGGATCACGTGGGAGTCGGGCCTGCGTCGGCTGGCCGGGGCCCGCCGCTACCTGGCTGCCCTGCGCTGAGGTGCGGCCGTCATGATGGGACGGTGAGCACGTTCTACGACGAGATCGGCGGCAGCCCCACGATCCGCGGCATCGTGCACCGCTTCTACCAGGGCGTCGCCGACGACGAGGTGCTCCGGCCGATGTACCCCGAGGAGGACCTCGGTCCGGCCGAGGAGCGCTTCGCGTTGTTCCTCGAGCAGTACTGGGGCGGCCCGACCACCTACTCCGACCGGCGCGGCCACCCGCGGCTGCGGATGCGCCACGCCCCCTTCGCCGTCACCACCACGGCGGCGCAGCACTGGCTCACCCACTTCCGCGCGGCGCTCGACGGGGCCGACCTGACGCCCGAGCAGGACCGGCAGTTCTGGGACTACGTCACGCACGCCGCGCGGTTCATGGTCAACACCATGGAGGAGCCCCCGGTCGTCGGCTGAGTGGGGAAGCTCAGACGAGCTCCTGCTCGAGGCGGGCGCGCTGAGCGGGCCTCATCTGGGCGGGCTGCTGCGCCGAGGCGTCGAAGCAGACGAGCACCACGGTGGTCGCGGCCAGCAGGGTGCCGTCGGCGCCGACCAGGACGTTGCGCACCGAGAACGAGCTGCCACCGAGGTGGCCGATCCACGACCGCACCTCGGTGCCCGGCCCCGGCCGCACGGGGGCGTGCAGGTCGAGGTCGGTGTGGGCGACGACGACGTGGCCCCAGTCCTCGCCGGAGGTGTGCAGGTCCATGAAGTAGCGCACCCGCGCCTCCTGGAAGAACTCCATCACCGCGTCGTCGCGGGCCGCGCCGTCCGGGCCGAGGTCCCGGGTGCGCACGTCGGGGGTGACGACGTGGCGGTGGGGACGGTCGGTCGCGACCACGTCGCGCCACGCGGGCGCCTCGACGTACGCCGCCCCGTCGAGCGCCCCGCCGAGCGCCCCGGCGTCGCCGAGGTCGAGCTCGGTCTCGACCTGCAGGTGCAGCGTCTCGTCCCCGTCACCGCGGTGGCCGTGGCTGACCACGCGGTGCGCGAGGGTCGCCCGGGTGCCGTCGAGACCCACCACACCGCTGCGCACCTGCGCCGGTGCGCGTCCGAAGACCATGGGCGCGACGAAGCCGACCCGGTGCCGGAGCACCCGGGCGGCGGCGGGGTCGGCGCCGTACGAGCGCAGCAGGGCCTCGCGCCCCGCGGTGACGTAGTCGAGGTAGCGGACGTTGTTGACGTGGCCCAGCAGGTCCATGTCGGCGAAGCGGCGGGTGACGTCGAGGACGTGGCCGGGGTCGTGGTGGGCGGCAACGACGGGAGGTGTCACGCGCCGATGCTCCCAGGTCTATCGTGGTCGCTGGCTACCGGCCGGTAGCCAGCACCCGACGTCGAGGAGAGCACCATGCCCGAAGCCGTGATCGTCGCCGCCGCCCGCACCCCGATCGGCCGCGCCGGCAAGGGCTCGCTCAAGGACTTCCGCCCCGACGACCTGACCGCTCTCGCGGTGCAGGCGGCCCTCGACAAGGTGCCGGGCCTCGACCCGACCACCATCGACGACCTCCTGCTCGGCTGCGGCCTGCCCGGCGGCGAGTCCGGCTTCAACATGGCCCGCGTGGTGGCCACGCTGCTCGGGCTCGACACGGTCCCCGGCGCGACCGTCACCCGCTACTGCTCCTCGTCGGTGCAGACGACGCGCATGGCCTTCCACGCCATCAAGGCCGGCGAGGGCGACGTCTTCGTCTCCGCCGGGGTCGAGACGGTCTCGCGGTTCGGCAAGGGCACCTCCGACCACATCCCCGACACGGTCAACCACCGCTTCGACGACGCCCAGACCCGCACGGCCGAGATCGCCGAGCACAACACGGCGTGGACCGACCCGCGCGAGCAGGGGCTGCTGCCCGACGTCTACGTCGCGATGGGCCAGACCGCGGAGAACGTCGCCACGCTGCGCGGCCTCAGTCGCCAGGAGCTCGACGAGTTCGGCGTGCGCAGCCAGAACCTCGCCGAGAAGGCGATCGCCGACGGGTTCTGGGAGCGCGAGATCACGCCGGTCACCACGCCCGACGGCACGGTCGTCACCGCCGACGACGGGCCCCGGGCGGGCGTGACCTACGACAGCCTCGAGAAGCTCAAGCCCGTCTTCCGCACCGACGGCGTGGTGACGGCCGGCAACTGCTGCGCCCTCAACGACGGCGCCGCCGCCGTGGTCGTCATGTCGGACACCAGGGCCGCCGAGCTCGGCCTCACCCCGCTGGCGCGCGTCGTCTCCACCGGCGTCAGCGGCCTGTCCCCCGAGATCATGGGCCTCGGCCCGGTGGAGGCGACGCAGCGCGCGCTCGCCCACGCGGGCATGAGCATCGGCGACATCGACCTCGTCGAGATCAACGAGGCCTTCGCCGCGCAGGTGGTGCCGTCGTACCAGGACCTCGGCATCGACCTCGACCGCCTCAACGTCAACGGCGGTGCGATCGCGGTGGGTCACCCCTTCGGCATGACCGGAGCGCGGCTGCAGAACACCATGCTCAACAGCCTCGAGTGGCACGACAAGCAGACCGGCCTCATCACGATGTGCGTCGGCGGGGGCCAGGGCATGGCGCTGATCCTGGAGCGGATGTCCTGATCCCGGAGTGCCGGGCATGTCCTGGCACCGGATCGGCACTTCCGCGGGCATAGGATCCACCCCATGCCCGAACGTGACGGCCCCTGGCTCGACCAGGAGCAGCAGCAGGTGTGGCGCGCCTACATCATGGGCACCGAGCTGCTGCTCTCCCAGCTCGACCGCGAGCTGCGCGACGAGCACGGCCTGTCGCTGAGCGAGTACGAGATCCTCGTGCGGCTGTCCGAGGCCGACGACCACCGGATGCGGATGGCGGTGCTCGCGGAGTCGCTCTCGCACTCGCGCAGCCGCGTCACCCACACCGTCGCCCGCATGGAGCGGGCCGGGCTGGTCGAGCGGCACGCCGCGGCGGCCGACGGCCGCGGCGTCGAGGCCGTGATGACCCCCGAGGGTCAGCGCCGGCTCGTGGCGGCCGCCCCCGGCCACGTGCGCGGGGTGCGCGAGCACCTCGTCGCGCTCGCCTCCGAGTCCGACTTCGCGGCCCTCGGCCGCATCTTCAACGAGGTCAGCGACCGCCTGGTCGCCGACACCCCGGGCGCCGACATCCGCTGACGTCGGCGGCCCGGGGCCCCACGAGCGGGCTCTACTGGCGCGTCAGGCGGCGGTGCGTGACGCGGTGCGGCCGGGCGGCCTCGGCGCCGAGGCGCTCGATCTTGTTGGCCTCGTAGGCGGCGAAGTTGCCCTCGAACCAGAACCACCGCCCGGGGTCCTGGTCGGTGCCCTCCCAGGCGAGGATGTGCGTCGCGGTGCGGTCGAGGAACCACCGGTCGTGGGAGGTCACCACGGCGCAACCCGGGAAGTCGAGCAGCGCGTCCTCGAGCGACGACAGCGTCTCGACGTCGAGGTCGTTGGTGGGCTCGTCGAGCAGCAGCAGGTTGCCGCCCATCTTCAGCGTCAGCGCCAGGTTGAGCCGGTTGCGCTCGCCGCCGGACAGGATGCCGGCCTTCTTCTGCTGGTCGGGGCCCTTGAAGCCGAACGACGCGACGTAGGCGCGGGAGTTCATCTCGAAGTTGGCGACCTTGATGAAGTCGAGCCCGTCGGAGACGACCTGCCAGACGTTCTTCTCCGGGTCGATGCCGCCGCGGCTCTGGTCGACGTAGGAGATCTTGACCGTCTGGCCGACGTCGAGCGTGCCCTTGTCGGGCTCCTCGCCCCCGGTGATCATGCGGAACAGCGTGGTCTTGCCGACGCCGTTGGGACCGATGACGCCGACGATGCCGGCACGCGGCAGCGAGAAGCTCAGGTCGTCGATGAGCACGCGGTTGTCGAAGCCCTTGCCCAGGTGGTCGGCCTCGAGCACGACGTCACCGAGCCGGGGGCCGGCCGGGATGTTGATCTCGGAGGTGTCGATCTTGCGGGCGCGCTCGGCCTCGGCAGCGAGCTCCTCGTAGCGCGCGAGCCGCGAGCGCGACTTGGTCTGCCGCGCCTTGGCGTTGGAGCGCACCCACTCCAGCTCCTTCTCGAGCATCTTGGCGCGCTTGGCGTCCTTCTGCCCCTCGATCTTGAGCCGGTCCTTCTTCGTCTCGAGGTAGGTGGAGTAGTTGCCCTCGTAGCCGTGGATCTTGCCGCGGTCGACCTCGGCGATCCACTCGGCGACGTTGTCGAGGAAGTACCGGTCGTGGGTGACCGCGAGCACGGCGCCCGGGTAGGACTTCAGGTGGCCCTCGAGCCACTGCACCGACTCGGCGTCGAGGTGGTTGGTGGGCTCGTCGAGGAGCAGCAGGTCGGGCTGCTGCAGCAGCAGCTTGCACAGCGCCACGCGACGGCGCTCACCACCGGAGAGGTGGTCGACCAGCTCGTCGGGCGGCGGGCAGCGCAGCGCGTCCATGGCCTGGTCGAGGCGGCTGTCGACGTCCCACGCGTCGGCGTTGTCGAGCTCGGTCTGCAGCTCGCCCGTCTCGGCCATCAGGGCGTCCTGGTCGGCGTCGGGGTCGCCCATCTCCATGTACGCGTCCTCGAGGCGCTTCATCTTCGCCTTGATGTCGCCGACCGCCTCCTCGACGTTCTCGAGGACGGTCTTGCCCTCGGTCAGCGGCGGCTCCTGCTGCAGCATCCCGACCGAGGCGTCGGGCGCGAGCATCGCCTCGCCGTTGTTGGGCTGGTCGAGGCCGGCCATGATCTTGAGCAGCGAGGACTTGCCGGTGCCGTTGGGGCCGACGACGCCGATCTTGGCGCCGCGCAGGAACGACAGGGTGACGTCGTCGAGGACGACCTTGTCGCCGTGGGCCTTGCGGACGTTGCGGAGTGTGAGGACGTAATCCATGGTGCGCCCAGCCTACGGCGCCCGGGGCACCGCGCGGCACCCGGCGACGAGGGCGGCCAGCGCCCGCTCGAGCTCCGCCTCGCTGGTCGACCCGACACCGACCACCAGCCCGGTGAGGTCGGCGTCGCGGCAGTAGTCCTCCAGCAGCGGCACCTCGAAGCCAGCCGCGCGGGCCGCCCGCCGGGCCGAGCGGGCCCGCTCCGGCGGCATCAGCCAGGTGGCGTACATGCCGGCGGGCGGCGCGGCGAGGTCGCCGTACGGCGCGAGCGCCTCGACCAGGCGCGGCAGCCGGGCGGAGTACACCCGTCGCGCGGAGCGCACCACCTTGTCGACGTGGCCCTCGCGCAGGAGCGTGACGAACGCCCGCTGCACGGGCCACGCCACGGCGTCGTGCGTGGCCTCGCGCAGCGCCACCACCCGCTCGCGCACGGCGGCCGGGGCGACGAGCCACCCCAGTCGCAGGCTCGGGGCGACCGACTTGGAGGCGGTGCCGACGTAGGCCACCTGCTCGCGGTCGAGGGCGGCCAGCGCGGGCACGGGCGCGACGTCCCACCGGAACTCGGAGTCGTAGTCGTCCTCGACCACGAGCGCCCCGGCCGCCCGGGCCGCCTCGAGCAGGGCCACGCGGTCGGCGGCCGGCATCACCAGGCCCAGCGGGTGCTGGTGCGCCGGGGTGACGTACGCCGCTGCGCAGCCGGCCAGGCCGTCGGGTGCCCGGCCGGGCACGGTGCCGACCACCTCGCGACCCAGGCTCCGTGCGACGGCGGCCACCGTGCGGTAGCCGGGGTCGTCGAGCGCCACCGCACCGGGCGGGAGCGCGAGGAGCAGCTGCCTGACCGCGTCGGTCGTGCCGGCGGTGGTCAGCACCTCGTCGGGCCGCACCACGAGCCCTCGGGTGCGGGCGAGGTGGGCGGCCAGGGCCTCGCGGAGCTCGGGCAGCCCACGCGGGTCGTCGTAGCCGGCGGGCGGGCGTGCCGCGGCCACCTCGCGCCAGGCGCGTCGCCACGTCGTCCGGTGCCGTGGGTCGATCCAGGGAGTGCCGGTGTCGAGGCGCACCCGCTGCTCGACCGGCTCGGGCACCGGCCCGGGAGCGGCGGCGGGGGCGGTGAGTCCCCCGGCCGCCACGTAGGTGCCCGACCCGGAACGGGTGCCGACCCAGCCCTCGGCGAGGAGCTGCTCGTAGGCCTGCTCGACCACGGCGCGGGAGACCCCGAGGTCGGCGGCGAGCGAGCGGGACCCGGGGAGGCGCTGGCCGCGACCCAGCGTGCCGTCGAGGACGAGGCCGCGGACCTGGGTCGCGAGCTGGGCCGGCAGCGGCGTCGCGGCGGCGCGGTCGAGGCCTGGCAGCGGCAGCACGGCACCTCCTCGACAAGTGGCCTGCCAGGATAGTGCTGAACCGGCTCGTGACGACAGGCCGGTCGACGACGATGCTGGGTGCCATGACCGACGTGCCCGGCCTCTCCCGCACCCCCCGCACCACCCTGACCCGGCTCCGCGAGCGGAGGCGCCACGACCGCGCCCACCTGCTGGCGCTGCTCGCCGACGGCCTCGTCGCCCACGTGGGCCTCGCCCTCGACGACCACCCCGTGGTGCTGCCGAGCGCCTACGGGGTGGACCCCGAGGGCCCCGACGACGGTGGCTCGCTCTACCTGCACGGGTCGGTCGGCGCCGGCTGGTTGCGACGGCTGCCGGGAGCGACGGTGTGCGTCACCGTGACCGAGCTCGACGGGCTGGTGCTGGCGCGCTCGGCCTTCCACCACTCGATGAACTACCGCTCGGCGGTCGTGGTCGGGCCGGCACGGGTCGTCACCGACGACGCCGAGCGGGGCCGGGCGCTCGACCTGGTCGTCGACCAGGTCGTCCCCGGTCGCGCCGCGACCCTGCGCGCCACCACCCGCAAGGAGCTCACGGCCACGGCCGTGGTCGCGGTGCCGCTGGCGGAGGCCTCGGTCAAGGTGCGGGTGGGCGAGGCCCACGACGACGTCGAGGACGTCGAGTCCGGCGCGTGGGCCGGCGTGCTCCCCCTGCCCCGGGTCACCCCGGGGCCGGTGACCAACACCGACTCCCACGACCGGGTGCCCGACGACGTGCTCGGACGCGCCCGCGGCTGGTCGGCTCAGGCGGCCGGCGCCTCCTCGGCGGCGTCCGGCTCCTGAGCGGCAGGCGCCTGCGGCGCCACGCCCTCCGGGCGCGGGGGCCGAGCGAACCGGGCGCGGCCGCGGTTGAGGTCGTGGCCGACCACGGTCGTCACCACGGTCCACCCGGTCGCGGTCGAGCCGTCCTGGCGGGTCCAGGTGTCGCTGCGCATCCGACCCTGCACGAAGACCGCGTCGCCCTTGCGCACCGAGGCGTGCACGTTGGTGGCCAGCGTCCGCCAGCAGCTGATCGAGTACCACTGCGTCTCGCCGTCGACCCACTCGCCGTCTCGCTGGAAGCGCGGCGTGTGGGCGACCCGGAACCTCGCGACGGGCGAGCCGCCGCCGTCGCGCAGCTCGACGTCGCCGCCGACGTAGCCGTGCAGCGTCACGTGGGTGTCGTTCATGGGAGCCTCCTGCTCGTCGGGGGCTCCCACCCCACCGCAGACCCGGACCGGCCGCGGCCGGTCGCTGCCGCCCTGTGGACGACACGCCGCCGGAGCGACCTGTGGACACCCTGCGGGCGTGCCTAGCGGCGTGCTGCCCTCAGACCTGCGGTCACCGCACGGTGCGCCGCGAGCTCGGCGGCCACGGGCGCGACCACGAGCTGCTCGGCGACGTCGGCCACGCCCTCGCGCAGTCGCAGCTCCGCCCGCCGCGCGCGGCTGCGAGCGGCGGCCCGCAGCAACGGCCTCGTGAGCACGGCGACCGCCCAGCCGACGAGGACCCCGCCCACCAGGAGCAGCGTCGGGACCGGGAACCCCTGCACCCGCGGTGTGGCCACCTCCCCCAGCTGCAGGAACCCGAGCAGGGCGACGCCGCCGAGCCACAGCACCCCGACGACCGCGGCCGTCAGCAGCAGCCACTGCAGGGCCTGCGCCGGTCGGCACCACCAGGGCAGGCCGCTGACGCCGAGGTCGGTGCGGGCGACCACGTCGTCGAGCCGGTCCTCGACGTCGTCGAGCCGCGAGCCGGCTGCTGCCCGCACCGCCCGGGCCCACGGCTCCGGCAGGTCGTCACCGGCACGGTCGGAGAGCTGGCGCACCGCGCCCTCCAGCCGGGCACGCTGCACCGGGCCCTGGGGCGGCAGCGAGGTGCGGGCCGCGACCACGACGTCCTCGCCGGTGCTGCCGGTGTCGAGGCGGAAGCGCCTGAGCGGGTCGGGTCGGAGCCGGCCGAGCCAGGCCGTCATCGGCCATCCCGTGGCCTGCTTGCCCCGCACCGCGGTCGCCCGCGCCACGGCGGCGCTGACGACCGGCACGCCGGCGGCGTCGGCCATGGCGTCGACCAGCGGACCTCGGTCACGGGGCCGCGGCTCACGTCCCTCGGCCTGGCCGTGCACCTCGGCCAGCCGGGCCGAGACCGCCGCCACGTCGGCCGCGAGCCTCGCCCGGGAGCCGGCCTTGCCGGCGACCCGGTCGACGACCTCAGCCCGCAGTGCGGCCAGGCCCTCCCCCGTCCTGGCCGAGGTCGCCAGCACGGGGACGTCGTCGAGCCCGTCGACCGCGAGGATGCGGCGCACGTCGGCCACCACGCGGTCGCGGTCGGCCTCGGGCACCTCGTCGATGCGGTTGAGCACCACCAGGTAGACGTCCTGGTGGTCGGCCATGGGGCGTAGGAAGCGCTGGTGCAGCGCGGCGTCGGCGTACTTCTGCGGGTCGAGCACCCAGACCACCAGGTCGACCATCGCGACGAGCCGCTCGACCTCGAGGTGGTGCGCGACCTCGGTGGAGTCGTGGTCGGGCAGGTCGACGAGGACGAGGCCCTCGAGCTCGTCGTCGAGCCGCGAGTCGAGGCTGGAGTCGTGCCGCGCCCGGTGCCGCGGCGGCACCTCCAGCCAGTCGAGCAGCTCGGTGGCGGGGTCCTCGCCCCAGGTGCAGGTCGTGGGGTGCGACGTGGTCGGCCGACGCACCCCGACCGTGGCGAGGTCGACACCGGCGAGGGCGTTGAACGTCGACGACTTCCCCGACCCGGTGGCACCCGCGAGCGCCACGACCGTGTGCGAGCCCGACAGTCGCAACCGTGCCTCGGCGCGGCGCACCACCGCGGCCGCCTCGTCGAGCAGCGGGTCGGGCAGCCGCCCGCGACCGTGCTCGACGACCTCGGCGAGACCCGCCACCTGCTCCTCGAGCCGGTCGGAGCGGCGCAGCAGCCGCTTGGCGCCCTCGACCAGTCCGCGTCGCCCGCTCACGGCCCCTCCTCCGTCGAGGCGCCCGTCGAGATGCCGGAGAACCGCTGGTCGTCGAGCCGCCGGGCCAGCGTGCGCAGCCGGGCGGCCGCGTCGGCCGAGGCGGGCTGGGCGTCGAGCAGGACGTCGAAGCGCCGGCGCTCGGCGGCCATCAGCTCCTCCACGCGGGTGCGCAGGTCGGCCCGCGCGGCCGCGGCCAGGCGGCGTACGGCCTGGTCGCCGAACACCGCCTCGAGCAGCTTCTGCCCCACGACGGCCGACCCCCCGGCGATGCCGATCTCGGCGCCCACGAGCCCACCGGTCGAGGCGAAGGTGACGACCATGAGGCTGACCGCCAGGCCGTTGACGCCGAAGGCGAGGAAGCGGGCGGTGCTCCGCTTGCCCGCGCCCTCCGCACGCACCAGCTCGAGCACGGCCTGCTGCCAGTCGCGCACCAGCCGCTCGGCGCGCTCGCGGCACCCGCGGGAGGCTCGTCCGAGGTCGCCCGGGCCGGCGGCGTCGAGCAGCGCCCGGCCCGACACGTCGGCGCGCCAGGCCGCCTCCGCGCGCTCGGCGGCGGACTCGGCGTGCTCGACGAGCAGCGAGTGCAACCCCGACTCGACCGCCACGGTGACCCGGTCGGCCTGCTGCGGCTTGCCGCGCAGCGCCCCGGTGATGCGGTCGCGCAGCCGGCCCACCCGCGACTCGAGCGAGCGGAGCAGCTCACCGGTGCCGACGAAGTCCTGCCAGCGCGCGAGCACCTCGCCCCGCAGCAGCGTGCCGTCGGCGGTGCCGTCGTCGACCGCCTCCACCGCCCGGGCGTACGCCGCCTCCGTCTCGCCGTGCAGCCGGCCGAGCGCCTCGACCTGCTGCTCCTCGGCCTGCGCGAGGACGAACGCCTCGCGCGCGACCGAGCGCACTGCCCCGGCGAGGGTCTGCCGCACGACCCGCTGGCGGGCCTCGGCGTCGGCGCCCAGCTCGACGAGCCAGTCGCGCACGTCGGCGACGGCGTCGGCCGGCAGCAGTCCGTCGGCCCCCAGCGGGGTCTCGACGACCGTGAACAGCGGCGACTCGCGCAGGCCGCGGTCGACCAGCATCCGGGCGAGGTCGTGGGCGACCTCCGGGGCGGCCTGCTCGGGGGTCCGGTCGAGGACGATGGCGACGGCGGCGCTGCGCTCGACGGCCTGGCGCAGGAACTCCCACGGCACCTGGTCGGCGTAGCGGGCGGCCGAGGTCACGAAGAGCCACAGGTCGGCGGCGCCGAGCAGCTGCGCGGCCAGGGTGCGGTTGCGCTCCTCGACGGAGTCGATGTCGGGAGCGTCGAGCAGGGCCAGGCCGACCGGGAGGCTCGAGGAGGCGACCAGGCGCAGCGCGCCCGGGTCGTCGCTCGCGCGCTCGGTGCGCTCGAGGTCGGGCAGCACCCGCGCCCGGTCGAACCACCCGAGGTCGTCGGGGTGGTGCACCAGCACGGGCGAGCGCGTGGTCGGCCGCAGCACGCCCGGCTCGCTGACGCGGTCGCGCACCAGGGCGTTGACCAGGGTCGACTTGCCCGCCCCGGTCGACCCGCCCACGACGGCCAGCAGCGGCGCGTCGATCTGCTCGAGCCGCGGCACCACGTAGTCGTCGAGCTGGTGGGCGACCTCGGAACGGCGACGACGATGGGCGGCCGCGTCGGGCAGGTCGAGCGGCAGGCCGATCTCGTCCAGGGCGACGCGCAGCGACCCGAGGGTCTCGAGCATCGCGGTGGTCTCGCGCGCCATCAGCGCACCTGCGGGGTGGTCGGGCCCCACGCGTGGCCGGCGGGCGCCGGCGGCCAGAGGACGTGGGGGCGGAGCGCCCGCAGCGCCTCGACGTGCTCCTGGCCCATGCGCTCGACGCCGTCGGGAGCGGTGCCGCGCAGGTAGCGGTGGTGCAGGAACCCGAGCTCGACGGCCTCGGCCTGGTAGTCGGCCATCGCGCGGCGCGCGCCGGGGCCCCCGGCCTGCCCGGCGTGGCGGCGGGCAGCTCGCCGCGCGGTCAGCGAGGTCAGCCACGGCACCTCGGCCGGGTGCAGGAAGCCCCGTCGCGCGCAGTCGTCGAGCGCCCGCCCGAGAAGACGGCGCTCGCGGGAGCGGACCCACACGGCCAGCACCGCGAGGAGCAGGAAGGCCGGCACCATCACGAACACGTAGGTCGTCACCGCGTTGCGGCCGTCGTCGTAGACAAGCGAGCCGTTCCAGGCGGCGTGGGCGACCACCGCGACCGCGTAGCCGAGCAGCGGCGCGGCGACGCGCACGACGGCGGCGCGGCTCCCAACCGCGAGCCCGACGCCGAGGCCGATGAAGGAGGTGAAGAACGGGTGCGCGAACGGGCTGAAGACGCACCGGAACAGGAAGAGGCCCAGCGCACCGCCGAGGCCGCCGGGCTGGCCGTCGCCGCCCAGGTAGGCCGAGGACAGGTAGAGGATGTTCTCGGTGAAGGCGAAGCCCACGCCGACCAGGCCGGCGTACACCAGGCCGTCGAGGACGCCGTCGAGCTCGCGCCGCCGGAACCACAGCAGCAGGAGCACGAACAGGCCCTTGGTCGCCTCCTCGGTCACCGGGGCGACCAGGGCGGTCTGCGCGGCCTCGCTCGCACCCTCGAGGTCGACGACCAGCTGCAGCAGGATCGCGAGCGACGTCGCGACGAACGCCCCCCACCCGAGCGCCAGCACCAGCAGCGAGCGCGGCTCGGGCTCGTAGCGGTCGAGCCAGAGGTAGATCGCCACGACCGGGCCCACCGGCAGCGCCGCCAGCACGGTGCCGACCACCACCGCCGTGGGGGCGCCCTGGAGCAGCAGCACGAGGGCGATCGCGAGGGCGCCGAGGACGAGGACCACCGTCACCGGGACCGTGAAGGCGAGGGAGCTCCTGCGGCGAGGCGGCATGGCAGGAGGGTATCGACCGGCGCGCCTACGATGACCGGGTGACCGACCAGGAGCAGCCCGACCAGGCGACGGACCAGGCGACGGAGCAGGCCAACGTCGAGAGCCACGACCCGCCCGTCCCCGACGCCTACGCCGCCTTCATGCGCACCGGCTGGGGGGAGACCGAGCTCGACCTGCCACCGCACCCGGTCACGCCGTGGGCCGCGGCCCGGCGCGAGCGGCTCGCGCGCGAGTTCCCGGGCGAGCGCCTCGTCGTGCCGGCCGGCGGCTTCAAGGTGCGCTCCAACGACACCGACTACCGCTTCCGCGCCGAGACCGCGCACGTGCACCTCTCGGGCAACCAGACCAGCGACGCGGTGCTCGTGGTCGAGGACGGCGAGTCGGTCCTCTACGTGCGCCCTCGCAGCTCGCGCGACACCGACGAGTTCTTCCGCGACCGGCAGTACGGCGAGCTCTGGGTCGGCCGGCGCCCGTCGCTGCGCGAGATCTCCGACTCCCTCGGCATCGCCACGCGTCACCTCGACGACCTCCCCGCCGCCCTCGGGGGCGCCGACACCAAGACCCGCGTGCTGCGCGGCGTCGACCCCCGGGTCGACGCCCTCGTCAGCGGCGGCGACAGCCGCGACGACGACCTCGCCCGCGTGCTCGCCGACCTGCGCCTGGTCAAGGACGAGTGGGAGCTCGCCGAGCTGCAGGGCGCCTGCGACACCACCACCCTGGGCTTCGAGGACTCCGTGCGGGAGTGGGACCGCGTGCTGGAGCACGGCGAGCGGTGGCTCGAGGGCACCTTCTTCCGACGCGCCCGCACGCACGGCAACGACCTCGGCTACGACTCGATCGTCGGCGGCGGAAAGCACGCGACGACGCTGCACTGGACCCAGAACGACGGCCCGGTCGTGCCCGGCGACCTGTTGCTCCTCGACATGGGGGCCGAGGCGACGTCGCTGCACACGGCCGACGTCACCCGCACGCTGCCGGTCGACGGCCGCTGGACCGGGGTGCAGCGCGAGCTGTACTCGCTCGTGCTGGCCGCCCAGGAGGCCGGCCTCGCCGCCGTGCGCCCGGGCCACGCCTTCCGAGCGCCCCACCAGGCGGCGATGGAGGTGCTCGCCCACGGTCTCGAGGACCTCGGGCTGCTCCCGTGCTCGGCGGAGGAGTCCCTCGCACCGGACAGCCGCGTCTACGCCCGGTGGACCCTGCACGGCACCAGCCACATGCTCGGGCTCGACGTCCACGACTGCGCTGCCTCCGACCCCGACACCTACCCCGGGGGCGACCTCGCCGAGGGCATGGTGCTCACGGTCGAGCCGGGCCTGTACTTCCAGGAGAACGACCTGCTGGTGCCCGAGGAGCTGCGTGGCACCGGCATCCGGATCGAGGACGACGTCGTCGTCACCGCCGACGGCCACCGCAACCTGTCGGCCGCGCTGCCGCGCGACCCCGACGCGATCGAGGAGTGGATGGGACGCCTGCGCGGCTGACCCACCGGCGTCCCTACACTCGACCGCTCAGCCCCTGTAGCTCAGCCGGATAGAGCAAGAGCCTTCTAATCTCTAGGTCGCAGGTTCGAGTCCTGCCGGGGGCGCTGGGCACCGACCTGGTCAAGTAGGCCTGCCGCGGGCCGTGCTGTGGGTACTTTCCACCTGTGCCCGCGCGCCACACCCCCCTCCCGGAGCTGGCCGGCCTGCCCGTGCCGGAGCTGGTCGGCGCGGTGACGCGTCGGCTCGGGGTGGTCAACCCGCTGCTGCGCGAGGTGGTGACGCTGCACCTCGAGACGCTCGTGGCCGCCGCGGAGTGGAACGTGCCCGAGGTGCTGACGGAGCAGTTCCGCTGGGAACGCACCCGGTTGGCGGGGGCCGGGGTGACGCTGCGCTACCGCGAGCTGCACGACGCCGTGCTGGGCGAGCTCGATGCCCACCTCGACCGCGTCTCCCACGCCCGGCTCCGGGTGCTCTACTCCCGCGCCGAGAGCGCCGACCGCGAGACCCCGGTGCCGACCACGCCCGACGCCCTCGGCCCCGGAGCCCGGGCCTACCTCGACGCGGCGCTCGCCGGCGACACGGCCGCGGCTGTCGGCGTGGTCCGTACGGCGCTCGCCCGCGGCGCCAGCGCTCCGGTGGTGATCCGTGAGGTCCTGCAGCCCGCCCAGGTCGAGACCGGCCGGCTCTGGCAGGACGGCCTGCTCAGCGTCGCCGAGGAGCACCGTGTCACCGGCATCACCGCCCGGTGCCTGGGCCTCTTCGACGGCCTGGCCCCGCCCCGCGTCGAGACCGGTGAGCGACGGCCGCGGATGCTGGCGAGCACCGTCGGCGAGGAGGGCCACGACCTCGGGCTCAGGATGCTGGCCGAGGTCATGACCGCGGGAGGGTGGGACGTCGAGTACCTCGGTGCCGGTGTCCCCGCCGACGACCTGGTCACCCACGTCGGCCGCACCCGGCCCGACGTCCTCGCGCTGTCGGCCACGCTCGCCGCCCACGTGCCGCTGGTGGCAGCCGTGGTCGACGGCGTCCGGGCCGGGAGCAGCGCGGGTCCGAAGGTGCTCGTGGGTGGCCGCGCGTTCACCTCGCGCCCCGACCTCGCCGGCGCGCTCGGCGCCGACGGCTGGGCCTGCGACGCCGACGCCGCGCTCGAGCAGTGCCGGGTCTGGGTCGGCCTCGACCCGGCCCCGGTCGACGTGCCGGTCAGCCTCGACGGCCTCGGCGAGCTCGCCCGGCGCTACCGCATCGACGCCCACCACGTCTCCGGGGCGCTCGACCTGCTGGCGACGCACTCCGGGATCAGCCGCGAGGAGCTGCAGCAGCGGCTCGACGGCCACGCCTCCCGACCCGGCACGTGACCCGGCACGCCCCTGCCTGCGTGGCACCCTGAGCGCGTGGTGACGACGTACGCCGTGGTCGGCGGGGGCATCCTGGGTGCCGCCGTCGCGCGTCGACTGCAGCAGGTCGACGAGGACGCCGACGTCGTGCTCTGGGAGAAGGAGCCGCGGCTCGCGGCCCACCAGACGGGGCGGAACTCCGGCGTCGTGCACGCCGGGCTCTACTACGAGCCCGGCTCGCTCAAGGCGACGCTGTGCCGACGCGGCGTCGGGCTGCTGCGCGACTTCTGCGCCGAGCACGACGTGGCGTACGACGCGTGCGGCAAGGTCGTGGTGGCGCTCGACGAGCTCGAGCGTGGGCGGCTCGCCGGCATCGAGCAGCGCGCTCTCGCCAACGGCGTGCCGGGCATCCGCACCGTCGGACCCGGCGAGCTGAGCGAGCTCGAGCCCCACGTCACGGGTGTCGCCGCCCTGCACTCCCCCGAGACCGCGATCGTCGACTACGTCGGTGTCACGGAGGCCCTGGCACGGCTCGTCGAGGAGCACGGTGGTCGGGTGCACCTCGGGCGGGAGATGACCGACCTCGTCACCGAGCCCACCGCCGTGGTGCTGCACGGCCGGGACGCCGCCGGACCGGTCGAGCAGCGCGTCGACCGCGTGCTGCTGTGCACCGGGGTCTGGTCCGACCGCACGGCGCGGCTGGCGGGCGACGACGCGGCACCGCAGGTCGTCCCCTTCCGGGGCGAGTACCACCTGCTGCGCCCCGAGCGACGCTCGCTCGTGCGCGGCCTCGTCTACCCCGTGCCCGACCCGCGCTACCCCTTCCTCGGCGTGCACCTGACGCCGCGCGTGGACGGCGAGGTGATGGTCGGCCCCAACGTCGTGCTGGCGCTGGCCCGCGAGGGTTACGCCTGGCGCACCGCCTCGTGGCGCGACCTGCGCGAGGTGGCGGCGTACGACGGCTTCCGACGGTTCGCGCGGCAGCACTGGCGCACCGGCGTCGCCGAGATGGCGGGCTCGCTGTCGACGCGGCGGTTCGTGGCCGCGGCCCGCCGCTACGTGCCGGACCTCCGCACCGACGACGTGCTGCCCGGCACCGCCGGCATCCGGGCGCAGGCGCTCGACCGGGACGGCTCGCTGGTCGACGACTTCCGCGTCAGCACCTACGGTCGGGTGACCGCGCTGCGCAACGCGCCCTCCCCCGCCGCGACGTCGAGCCTGGCCATCGCCGAGCACGTCGTCGACCTGGTGCAGGGCCGCGACCCCGAACGCCGCCTCCCTGCCCCCTAGCCCCCAGGAGACCCTCATGGACCTCGGCCTCGACGGCACCGTCGCCCTCGTGCTCGGCGCCACCTCCGGACTCGGGCGCGCCAGCGCCGAGGCCCTCGCGGCCGAGGGTGCCCGGGTCGTCCTCGTCGGGCGACGCGACGAGCTGGTGCGCGAGCTCGAGGCGTCGCTGCCCACCGCCGTCGGCGTCGTCGCCGACGTCACCGCGCCCGACACCCCGCAGCGTCTCGTCGAGGCCGCCGAGGAGGCGTTCGGCCCGGTCGACGTGGTCGTGCTCAACGGCGGCGGGCCGACGCCCGGCACCGCCGACGACTTCACCGCCGAGAAGGCGCAGGCCGCGGTCGACCTCCTGCTCCACCCCCACGTCGCCCTGGTCGAGCGGGTGCTTCCCGGCATGCGCGAGCGGGGGTGGGGGCGAGTGCTCGCCGTCGGGTCGTCCGGCGTGCAGCAGCCGATCCCCGCGCTGACGTCCTCCAACGTCGGGCGCGCGGCCCTGGCGGCGTACCTCAAGACGCTGGCGGGGGCCGTCGCGGCCGACGGCGTGACGGTCAACATGGTGCTGCCCGGCCGCATCGACACCGCCCGGCTGCAGTCGCTCGACGAGGCTGCCGCCGAGCGGTCCGGCAGCAGCCTCGAGGACGCGCGCGCCGGCTCGCAGGCCGCGATCCCCGCGGGCCGCTACGGCACCCCTGCCGAGTTCGGCGCGGTCGTGGCCTTCCTCGCCTCGCGCCACGCGGCGTACGTCACCGGCGAGCAGGTGCGCGTCGACGGCGGGCTCGTCGGGAGCTACTGACCACCAGCGGCAGCGACGTACGCCGCGATCTCCCCGCGCACCCGGGTCCTGACGTCGTCGGGCGCGAAGGAGCAGTCGACCGCCGCGGTGGCCAGCTCGCCGAGACCCGCCTCGTCGAGGTCGAGCAGGTCGGCCGCGACGACGTACTCCCGGTCGAGGGTGGTGCCGAACATCGGCGGGTCGTCGCTGTTGACCGTGACGACCACGCCGGCGTCGCGCAGCGCCCGCAGCGGGTGCTCCGCGAGCGAGGCGACGGCACCCGTGGCGAGGTTGGAGGTGGGGCACACCTCGAGCGGGACCCGCCGCTCGGCGAGGTGGCGCACCAGCTCGGGGTCCTGCGCGGACGAGACGCCGTGACCGATCCGCTCGGCGCCGAGGTGCTCCAGGGCGTCCCACACGGTCTGCGGCCCGGTGGTCTCGCCCGCGTGCGGCACCGAGCGCAGCCCGGCGGCCCGCGCGGCCTCGAAGTGCGGGGCGAACTGCGGCCGCGGCACCCCGACCTCCGGCCCTCCCAGGCCGAAGCCGACGAGGCTGTCGGGACCGTGGTCGAGCGCGGCCCGCAGCGTCGCGTCGGCGCCGGGGAGCCCGAGCTCGCCCGGGATGTCGTAGACCCAGCGCAGCACGATCCCGTGGTCGCGCTCGGCGGCGACCCGCGCGTCCTCGACGGCCTCCGTCCACGCCGGGACCGGCACGTCGGCCGGCACCGTGGCGGGGGTCAGCGTCAGCTCGGCGTAGCGCACCTGCTGCTCGGCGAGGCCGCGCGCCACCTCGTAGGTGAGCAGGCGCCAGTCGTCGGGCGTGCGGACGAGCGCCACCACCGAGAGGTAGACCTCGATGAAGCGCGCGAAGTCGCGGAACGTGAAGTAGTCGCGCAGCCGCTCGAGGTCGCTCGGCACCGTGCCCGGGTGACGGTCGGCCAGCGTCGCGACGATCTCCGGCGAGGCCGAGCCCACCTGGTGCACGTGGAGCTCGGCCTTCGGCAGGCCGGCGACGAAGGCGGCGAGCGGGTGGTCGGCCCACGCGTCGGCGGGCCCCTGGTAGACGGGCGAGCTGTGCGGCATGGCCGCATGCTCGCAGGGCCGTGTCGTCGCGGATGGCTAGGGTCTCGACCATGAGTGACCGACTGGTGTGGATCGACTGCGAGATGACCGGGCTCTCCCTGGAGGCCGACGCGCTGGTCGAGGTCGCGGCCCTGGTCACCGACTACGACCTCAACGTCCTCGGCGAGGGCGTCGACGTCGTGGTGCGACCGCCGCAGGAGGCGCTCGAGCAGATGGTGGAGTTCGTGCGCACCATGCACACCACCTCCGGCCTGCTCGAGGAGCTCGCCGCCGGCGTCACCCTGGCCGAGGCCGAGGAGCAGGTCGTCGACTACGTCCGCTCCGAGTGCCCCGACGGCAGCCGTCCGCCGCTCGCCGGCAACTCCGTGGCGACCGACCGCGGCTTCCTCGCCCGCGACATGCCCGAGCTCGACTCGCTGCTGCACTACCGCATCGTCGACGTCTCCTCCATCAAGGAGCTCGCCCGTCGGTGGTTCCCCCGCGCCTACTACAACGCTCCCGAGAAGGGCGGCGGCCACCGCGCGCTCGCCGACATCCGCGAGAGCATCGAGGAGCTGCGCTACTACCGCGACGCCGTCTTCGTGCCCGCCCCCGGGCCCGACTCCTCGACCGCGCAGCAGATCGCCCGACGCCACCAGGGTGCGCTCAGCACCGCCCCCGGAACCGCCCCCGGAACCGGCCTCGAAACCGCCCCCGGGCCCGATTCGGCGCAGCCACCGACCTCCCGCTAGACTCACCGCGGCCTCCACGCCGGAGGTCATGGTGGGCGTAGCTCAGCTGGTAGAGCACCGCGTTGTGGTCGCGGGGGTCGCGGGTTCAAGCCCCGTCGCTCACCCCAGTCACGAACCCCGCAGGCAGCAGCCTGCGGGGTTCTGTGCATCCGGGGCTCAGAGGCCGAGGCTCTGCCGACGTGGTCGCTCGGCGGGTCGGGGACGAGCCCCGTCGCTCACCCCAGTCACGAACCCCGCAGGCAGCAGCCTGCGGGGTTCTGTGCTGTCGAGGCTCCTCTTTGTATGTTGACGGCGTAAGCACAGAAACCCGCTTTGACCTGCGGATTCGTGGTCCAAGACGTCGAGGCCGGGGTACTGGGGCGGGGTCGAGGGGAGGCGCTGTGCGCCGTGTCACCGCACGAGACTTCAGCGACCTGGTCGGGCTGGTACGCCGCCACCAGGTCGCGGCCGTGAAGGACGCCCACGACTGCGCCAGCGGGGCCGACTGCCCCAGCTGCTTCGGCGTGCGGATGCGCTTCGCGTCGGTGGCGGCGTACGTCGTCCAGACGCAGCACGAGCTCGACCACGGCGCCGACACCGGCGACGTCCCGGACCGCCCCTGACGCACGAAGAGCGCCGCCCGGGACGGGCGACGCTCTGACGTGGTGGTGCGGGTGGTGCGGCATCAGGGACTCGAACCCCGAACCCGCTGATTAAGAGTCAGCTGCTCTGCCAATTGAGCTAATGCCGCCCGCGCCCTCAAAGGGCGAACCAGACGATAGCAGCGACCGCCCGGCAGGTTGAAATCGGCACGGTGTGGTCCGGAGCACCCCGGCTCAGCGGTCTCGCCGCGCACTGCGGTGGGCCAGCCCGAGCGCGACCAGGCCGGCCACCACGGGCACGCCCCAGGCGACCCGGAGGCCGCCCACGTCGGAGATCGCGCCGATCGTCGGCGAGGTCACCAGGAACCCGATCCGCATCGACCAGCCGAGCAGGGCGATGCCGGTGCCCTCGGGCAGTCCGGGCACGCGGCCGGCGGCGGCGAACGCCGCGGGCACCAGCGTGGCGCTGCCGAAGCCCATCGCGGCGAACCCCACCAGCACGGCGACGTACGCCGGCGACACCGCAGCCACCAGGGCACCGACGGCGATCAGCACTCCCCCGGCCCGTGCGACCGGGGCCCGGCCCCAGCGGTCGGTCATGGGGTCGCCGACCAGCCGCCCGACGAACTGCGCGACCAGCACCACCGTGAGGCCGAGCCCGGCCACGGCGACCGGTGCGTCGGTCTCGCGCCGCAGGAAGAGCACGGCCCAGTTGTTGGCGACGTCCTCGACGAGGGTGCCGCAGATCGCGAGGACGACCAGGGGCAGCAGCAGCCGCCAGACGCGGGCTCGCCCGGGCGTCGCGGAGCCTCCCGCCGCGCTCGGCGCCGCGTCGGCCGCGTCGAGCTCGACCCGCACGGTGTCCGGCACCCGCGAGAGCACCGCGGCGAGGACAGCCGCTCCGCTCCACACCACGCCGTTGACCGTCATCTGCAGCACCACGTCGACCCCGAGCGCAGCCGCGGCCGCGCCGATGGCACCGCCGGTCGCCGCGCCGAGGCTCCACAGCGCGTGCAGCGAGTTGATCACCGACCGACCGCGCCAGCGCTCGACGAGGACGCCCTGCACGTTCTGCGCGGCGTCGACGAGGGCGTCGACGGCTCCGGCGAGGGCGAGGCCGACCACGAGCACGGCCACGGTCGGGCTGAACCCCGCGACCAGGAAGGCCAGGGCGAGCAGCACCGAGCCCAGCGTGGCGACGCGCAGCGTCCCGAGCCGACGGATGACCGGCGCGGCGACGCCCGCGGCCACCAGCGCCCCAACGGGCATGGCGACGACCGTGAGCCCGAAGGCGCTGTTGCTCAGGCCCAGCGCGTCCTTGATCTCGGGAAAGCGTGGGAGCAGCGCGGCCAGCAGGACCCCGTTGGTGAAGAACATGAGCGAGACCCCGGCTCGCGCGCGCCGTGGGCTCGGGCCGGGGGCTGCGGTCACCGACGCACGGTAGGGCACGTGGTGGCGTCACCTACGGTGAGGTCATGAGCCTCCGGCACCCGATGACCGTGACCGACGCGCGCCCCCGACCGGTCCAGGTCGTCGTGTCGTGGGTCCTCACGCTCGTCACCGCGGGCTACCTGCTCCCCTGGGCCATCGCCGCCACGCGCGGCAAGTCCAACACCGGCTTCGTGTTCTGGCTCGACCTGCTGCTCGGGTGGACCGTGGTGGGCTGGGTCGCGGCGCTGGTCCTCTCGCTCATGCCGCACCGGCGCTACGTCGTCTGACAGCTGCTTGCCGGGGTACGGGCGACAGATCCGCTCGGAGGGAGCCCGTCATGTCGTCGAGCCTGCTGCTCGTGCTCGGTCTGGTCGTCCTGCTGGTCGTCGTCGCACTGGTGGCGCTGCTGCTCGTGCGCGCGTCACGTCGCAAGGACGAGCGCAGGCACGAGGCCGGTGAGCTCCGCGGCGAGGCCGCCGTGGGCGTCGCCGGCGTCGAGGCGCAGCAGCGCCGCGCCGACGAGCTCGAGCGCGAGGCCGCCAAGGCCCGCGAGCGCGCCGACCTGCTCGAGGAGCGTGCGCGCGAGCAGCGGGTGGTGGCGCAGCGGGCGGAGGCCGAGCAGGAGGACGCCGTACGCCGCGCCGACGCGCTCGACCCCGACGTCGACCACCGTGCCGACGACTACCGCCCCGACCTCGAGACGCCCCGGCAGGTCTCGCACGACGCCGACGCCGCCGACCGGCGCGTGACCGGCAGTGGCACCGGCAGCGGCACCGGCAGCGGCGGGCCCGTGACCGGGGACGACGTCCGACGTCCGACCGACCCGCACGACCCGGACTTCGACGGTCCGGCCAGGGCCTAGAGGTAGAGCCCCGTGCGGTCGTCGCCGAGCCGGTCGGCCGCGACCGCGTGCACGTCGCGCTCGCGCACGACGACGTAGAGCTCGCCGGTCACCTCGACCTCGGCCCGCTCGTCGGTGTCGAAGAGCACCCGGTCACCGACCTCGATCTGGCGCACGTGCGGGCCGACGGCCACTACACGGCACCAGGTCAGGCGCTTGCCGCCGAGGGCGGCGGTGGCCGGGATGAGGATGCCGCCGGTCGAGCGGCGCTCGCCGGGCTCGCCGTCGACGGCGACGAGGAGCCGGTCGTGCAGCATCCGGATGGGGGTCTTGTCCTCCGAGCCCCCGGCGATGCCGGCCACGGTGCCCGCGCGCTCAGTCGCGGACAGCGCGGCGCACGACGACGAGCAGCGCCACCACGGCGGCCGTGCCGCCGACGACCTTGATGATGTTGTCCTGGCGCGGCTGGCCCTGCTCGTCGACGAAGTAGGCCTTGACCTGGGCGACCTGGCGCTGGGCGATCGTCTTCGGGCTGGCCCGGTGGACCAGCTGGTCGATCGTGGCGGCGAGACGCTCGCGGGTCTCCTCGATGTCGCGCTCGAGGGAGGACGCCTGGTCGGACACTGCGGGACTCCTCGCGTCGGGGTCGGCCGGCGTGGCCGGTCGGGCAACCGCCGCAGGCTATCAACTCCCGCGCTCAGCCCGCCCGGGGGCCGAGCGGCGGTGGCACGACGGTGCGGGGGTCGAAGCCGAAGGGCAGCTCGAGCCGGTGCCGCGCCATCAGCTCGGCGTCGACCAGCAGGTCGGCGGTCGCCCCGTCGGCGACGACCCTCCCGTCGTGCAGGACCACGGCTCGCGGGCAGAGCTCGAGCGCGTAGGGCAGGTCGTGGGTCACCATCAGCACCGTCACGGGCAGCGAGCGCAGGATGTCGGCGAGCTCGCGCCGCGACGCCGGGTCGAGGTTGGACGACGGCTCGTCGAGCACGAGCACCTCGGGCTGCATCGAGAGCACCGTCGCCACCGCCACCCGCCGGCGCTGGCCGAAGGACAGGTGGTGCGGCGGCCGGTCGGCGTGCTCGGCCATGCCGACCGCCTCGAGGGCGTCCGTGACCCGTCGGTCCAGCTCGGCTCCTCGCACGCCGAGGTTGGCGGGACCGAAGGCGACGTCCTCGCGCACCGTCGACATGAAGAGCTGGTCGTCGGGGTCCTGGAACACGATGCCCACCCGGCGTCGCACCTCGGTCAGGTGCCGCTTCTCCACCGGCAGGCCCGAGACGTGCACGCTGCCGGCGGTGGGCTCGAGGATGCCGTTGAGGTGCAGCACCAGCGTGGTCTTGCCGGCCCCGTTGGGACCCAGCAGCGCCACCCGCTCCCCGGGGTGCACGTGCAGGTCGACGCCCGCGAGGGCCCGGTGGCCGTCGGGGTAGACGTGGGCCAGGCCACGCACGTCGAGCACGGGCGAGCTCATCGCTTCCCCAGGTCGGGCATGGTGCCGTCGTACCCCCGCGACAGCATCGCGAGGTGCACCCGCTCGCCGCGCTCGTAGGTGCGGACGAACAGCGCCCCCAAGGTGCGCGCCAGCACCGGCCACTGGCGGGGTGAGCGGGGGTCGCAGCCGCGCGAGCGCGTCGCGACGCCCATGCGCCCCAGCTCGGCCACGACGACGTCGAGGTAGCGCAGCATGAAGCCCGCGATCGCCACCAGCTGCTCGGGCAGCCGCAGCCGACGCAGGCCGGCCAGCAGGTGCTGCGGGTCGGTGGTGGCCGCCACGGTGAGCGAGGCGACGACGCCGATGGTGCCCTTGACCAGCAGCGCCCACGCCGACCACAGGCCCGGCTCGGAGACGCTGAGCCCCAGGACGTCCGTGCGGGGTCCCTCGGCCACGAAGGGCACCAGCAGCGCGAAGACGACGAAGGGCACCTCGACGAGGAGTCGCGGCGCGAGCCACCGCAGCGGCACCCGGGCGAGCACGACGACGGCGAGCAGCAGCACGGCGTACGCCGCGAAGGCCGGCAGCCAGGTGCGCGGCGTCGCCACGACGACGAGGACGAACCCCAGCAGGGCGGCGATCTTCAGGTGCGCCGGGACCCGGTGCACGACGGTGTCGCCGCGCAGGTGCAGGCGGTGGGCGTGGCCCGCGCCCACCTCAGACGCGCTCGTGCTCGGGGTGCTCGGCGTCGCCGCGGGCGCTGCGGCGCCGTACCAGCCACACCACGCCGCTGGCGAGGCCCAGCGTCGCCAGCGCCCCGACGACCCCGGCCACGCCGCCGCTGAGACGCGGGTCGTCGACGCCCTCGGTCTGGTAGTCGGCGAGCGGGCTGCCGGCGGTGGGCGACTCCTCGGCCGCGTCGGAGAACCCGGTCTGCTCCGCGACGTACTCGAGGCCGTCGGGGTGGGACGAGGCGTAGTAGCTCAGCCCGCCGGCGACGACCAGGCTGGTTAGCAGGAACGCGGCGAAGAAGGTCTTGCGACTCATGCGCCCACCTCGGTGCGCACGGCCTCGCGGCGGGCGGCCAGCGCCGGCCGGGCGCCGTGCACCAGGTCGGGCCGGGTCGCGACGACCGCGCTCACGACGAGGAAGGTCACGACCGCCTCGCCGACGCCGATGACCGTGTGCCAGCCGACCATCGCGGCCAGCACCCGGTCGAGGGCGACGGGTGCGGTGCCGCCGAGCGCGAAGAGGCCGGTGAAGACGAGCGCGGCGGCCGGGACGCTGACCAGCGCGCCGAACGCCGCGGCGGGCGCGACCGAGGTCAGCCGCGTCGGGAGCACCGCGCGTGCCAGCCGGAAGCACAGCCAGCCGACGGCGACGCCGACGACGGCCATCAGGCAGATGTTGGTGCCGAGCGCCGTGATCCCGCCGTCGGCCATGAAGAGCGCCTGCACGATCAGCACGGTGCTGACGCACAGCACCGCCGTCCACGGACCGACCAGCACCGCGGCCAGCGCCCCGCCCAGCAGGTGGCCGCTGGTGCCGGCGCCGACGGGGAAGTTGACCATCTGGGCGGCGAAGACGAAGGTCGCGACGAGGCCCGCCATCGGCGCGGTACGGTCGTCGAGCTCGCGGCGCGAGCCGCGCAGCGCCAGCGCCACCGCACCGGCGGCGACGACCCCGGTGGCTACCGACGTCGGGGCGTCGAGGAACGCGTCGGGTACGTGCATGTCGCGAGCAAACACCACCTGCAACCCATTCGCAAGAAGCCCCAGCACCCCAGGAGGACCCCGTGAGCGAGGCCCCCCGCCTCTCCCCCGGCGACACCGCGCCCGACTTCTCCCTGCCCACCGACGACGGCGGCCAGGTCAGCCTCGCCGACCTGCGCGGACGCAAGGTGATCGTCTACTTCTACCCGGCGGCGATGACCCCCGGCTGCACCAAGCAGGCCTGCGACTTCACCGACTCCCTCGACTCGCTGAAGGCCGCCGGCTTCGAAGTCGTCGGCATCTCGCCCGACAAGCCCGCCAAGCTCGCGACGTTCCGCGAGCGCGACGGCCTGACCATCACCCTGGCCTCCGACGAGGACAAGCAGGTGATGACGTCGTACGGCGCCTTCGGCGAGAAGAAGCTCTACGGCAAGGTCGTCCAGGGCGTCATCCGCTCCACCGTCGTGGTCGATGAGGACGGCGCCGTCGAGCTGGCCCAGTACAACGTCAAGGCCACCGGCCACGTCGCCAAGCTGCGCCGCGACCTCGGCCTCGAGACCGCCTCGTAGACTGCTCCCCGCTCCGGCCGGAGTGGTGGAACGGCAGACACGCTCGGTTTAGGTCCGAGTGCCTCAGGGCGTGGGGGTTCGAATCCCCCCTCCGGCACCGTCGGCCCGGCGCTGCCCGCTGCGCGCCCGGACGTCATACGTCCTGGTCGCCCGAGCAGCCAAGACGTATGACGTCCGGCGGGATCTCCACAGGTCGCCGTACGCCCTCTCGACCGCTGGGGCGTACGGCGCGATGCTCGCGCGGTGCCGCGACCCGACCATCGCTTCCAGCAAGCGTGCGACCTCGCCACCGGTCGTGGTGGCGTGCTAGCCCGTGCCGACCTCTACGCGCTGGGAATCACCCGCGGCGAGGTGCGTGCCCAGCTGCGCGCCGCACGCTGGCAGGCCATCGGGTCGCAGTCGGTCGCGCTCCACAACGGCCCGGTCACCCGCAAGGGGTGGCTCTGGGCCGCGGTGGTGCAGGGCGGGCCGCGCGCCCACCTCGACGGCGCCGCCGCCCTCGAGGCCGCCGGCCTGCAGCGCTACACCGCGGAGCGCATCCGGGTCTCCGTCCCTCGCGGCGCGCGCATCCGGCGTACCCGGCTCTTCGACGTCCGACAGACCCGCCGGTGGGACCCAGGAGCACTCGCCCCGACCGGGATCCCCCGCACCCGGCCCGCGGTGGCGGCCGTGCGCGCCGCGCTGTGGGCGGCCTCCGACCGCCAGGCGGCCCTGCTGCTGACGATGACGGTCCAGCAGGGGCTGGCTCGCGCGGAGGACGTCGCGACGGCAGCCCTCGCCGTGCGCCGCGACCGCCGACGCACGCTCGTGCACGGCGTGCTGCTCGACCTGCTCGGCGGCGTCCGGAGCCTGCCGGAGCTCGACTTCGCCCGGCTGGCTCGCCGTCACGGTCTGCCGACACCGAGTCGCCAGCTCGTACGACGCGGCCCCCACGGGCGGGTCTACCTCGACGTGGTGTGGGACGACTGGGGCGTGGTGGTCGAGATCGACGGGATCCAGCACGGCTGGGCCGAGAGCGCGGTCCCCGACGCCCTGCGTCACAACGAGGTCGCGCTCGGGGGCGAGACCGTGCTGCGACTCCCCGTGCTCGGCCTGCGCGTCGCGCCCGACGAGTTCTTCGAGCAGGTCCGCCGGGCCCTGACCGGAGCCGGGTGCCCGCTCGCGGCCTGAGGCGTGCGGGACGTCATACGGGCTGGTCGTCCCAGCAGCCAGGACGTATGACGTCCGGGCCCTCAGCCCAGCAGCAGGGCAGCGACCTGGGGGGCGATCTCGCGCATGGCGCGGCCGCGGTGGGAGACGGCGTCCTTCTGGGCGGGGGTCATCTCGGCCGACGTGAGCGCGCCGTCCTGGTCGTCGGGGACGAACAGGCTGTCGTAGCCGAATCCACCGTCGCCGCGGGTCTCGCGGATGACCCGGCCGGCCATGACGCCCTCGACGACGAGCTCGCGGCCGTCGGGGTGGGCGACCACGACGGCGCAGCGGAAGTGCGCGCGGCGGCGCTCGTCGGGGGTGTCGAGGAGCTGGTCGAGCAGCAACTGGTTGTTGCGGTCGTCGGACCTCGGCCGACCCGACCAGCGGGCCGAGAGCACGCCGGGCATGCCGCGGAGCTCGTCGACGCACAGGCCGCTGTCGTCGGCGACGCACGGCAGGCCGGTGGCGGCGACGCCGGCGAGGGCCTTGAGCCGGGCGTTGCCGACGAAGTCCGGGGCGTCCTCGACCGGCTCGTCGTACGCCGCCACGTCGGCCAGGCCGAGCACCTCGACGTCGTCGACGTGCTCGGCGAGCAGCCGCTGCATCTCCGCGACCTTGCCGGCGTTGCGGGACGCGACGACCAGCCGCGCGTCACCCACCGGCCAGGGCCTCCGCCTGGATCCGGGTGAGGTCGGCGCAGCCCTTGGCGGCGAGGTCGAGCAGGGCGTCGAGCTCGCGACGGTCGAAGGCTGCGCCCTCGGCGGTGCCCTGGACCTCGACGAAGCTGCCGGCGCCGGTCATGACGACGTTCATGTCGGTCTCGGCCCGGACGTCCTCCTCGTAGGGCAGGTCGAGACGGGGCACGCCGTCGATGATCCCGACCGAGACCGCGGCGACCGAGCCGGTGAGCGGGTCGCCGGCCAGGGCGCCCTCGCGGCGCAGGTGGGCCACGGCGTCGGCCAGGGCGACGTACGCCCCGGTGATGGCGGCGGTGCGGGTGCCGCCGTCGGCCTGCAGCACGTCGCAGTCGAGCACGATGGTGTTCTCGCCGAGACCGGCGTAGTCGACGACCGCACGCAGCGAGCGCCCGACCAGCCGGGAGATCTCGTGGGTGCGGCCGCCGACACGGCCCTTGACCGACTCGCGGTCGCTGCGGGTGTTGGTCGCCGACGGGAGCATCGCGTACTCGGCGGTGACCCAGCCGAGGCCCGAGCCCTTGCGCCAGCGCGGCACGCCCTCGGAGGCCGAGGCGGCGCACAGCACGCGGGTGCGGCCGAACTCGACGAGCACCGAGCCCGCGGGGTGGTCCTGCCAGTGGCGGGTCAGCCTGATCTCGCGGAGCTCGTCGTCGGCCCGGCCGTCTGCACGCGTCATGCGCCCAACCTAGGCCGTGGCTACTTCACCTCGGCGCGCAGCACCCGCCACAGGCCGACCGCGAAGGGCACGAGCAGCCAGATGGTGCCGGAGACCGCGAGGTGCGCCCAGTCCTGACCCTCCATGCTCCAGTCGAACAGCGGCGTCTGGGCGTTGGCGAAGTCGATCCAGGGCTGCAGGTCGCGGATCCAGCCGACCAGCGCGGCACCGATGGCGAAGACCGCCGGCAGCACGAAGGTGTAGACGAAGAAGACCACGATCGCGGTGGGGGTGTTGAGGAAGAGCATCGCCAGCGCGAAGCCCGAGAGCATCGCGATCCCCTGGAGCACCAGGAAGCCGGAGATCGAGGTGCTGCCGAGGTCCCACGAGACGTCGGTGCCGGACAGGCCGGCGTACGCCAGGTTGCACAGCACCGCGGCCAGGGCGGCGGCCAGGGCGACCACGACGGCCAGCACCAGCCCGGCGACGATCTTCGCGGCGATGACGAGGCTGCGCCGTGGCTCCAGCACGAAGGTCACCATGGCGGTGCGCTGGTTCCACTCGCTGGTGACGAGCATGATCCCCAGCACGGGCAGCAGGATGCTGGTGGAGTACGTCGTGCTGGCGAGGAAGGTGCCGAAGTCGAGCGGCAGGTCCTCGCTCACCCCGACGGCCACCACGACGCCCATGACGACCAGGGCGAAGAGCCCCGTGACGATGAGTAGCCACAGGCCGGCGCGGGTGTCGATGCTCTTGCGGAGCTCGACCTTGAGCAGCGTGCCGAAGCCGATCCGCTTGGCGCGTGACAGGTCGAGGGTGCCCTCGGGGGCGGCGGTCGTGGTGCTCATCGGGGGGCTCCCTGGGTCTGGGTGGTCGGGGTGCTCTCGCGCGCGTCGGCGGCGGTGAGCTGGAGGAACATCTCCTCGAGCCCGGCGCCGTCGGCGCGACGCAGCTCGGCCAGGACGATGTCGTGCTGGGCGGCGATGCGACCGATGTCGATCGGGTCGCACTCGGCACGTACGCCGCCGTCCCCCGACGGCGTGGCGGTGACACCGGCGGCCTCGAGGGCCGAGGCGAGCGCGCGTGGGTCCTCGGCCCGGGCGAAGGCACCCGCGGTCTGGAGCAGCTCGTCCTTGGTGCCGGCCGCGACGATCCTGCCGCGGCCGATGAGGATCATGTCGTCGGCGATGACCTCGACCTCGTGCAGCAGGTGCGACGACAGCAGCACGGTGCCGCCCTGCGCCGCGAAGCCACGCAGCAGGCCGCGCATCCAGTGGATGCCGGCCGGGTCGAGGCCGTTGGCCGGCTCGTCGAGGATGAGCACGCTCGGGTCGCCGAGCAGCGCGTTGGCGATGCCGAGCCGCTGCCGCATGCCGAGGGAGTAGTTGCGCACCCGACGCTTCGCCTCGGTGCCGTCGAGCCCGACCAGGCCGAGCATCTCCTCGACCCGGCCCCGTCCGACGCCGATGGTCTCGGCGGTGATGCGCAGGACCTCGCGTCCGGTGCGGCCGGCGTGCTGCGCGGACGCGTCGAGCAGGGTGCCGACGTGCCGGGCGGGGTTCGGGACGTCGTGGTACGGGTGGCCCCCGATGCGCACGCTGCCCTCGTCGGCGCTGGTGAGGCCGACCATGATGCGCATGCAGGTGGTCTTGCCGGCGCCGTTGGGCCCGAGGAAGCCGGTGACCCGCCCGGGGCGCGCGGTGAACGAGACGTCGTCGACGGCGGTGAAGGCGCCGTAGCGGCGCGTGAGGTGCTCGACCTGGATCATGAGGCCCAGCCTGACGCACCGGTGGCCGCCGACGCGTCGGTCCACAGGCCCGACCTGGTGCGGGCGGCGTACGACCAAAGTCGGAGCGCGCCCGGCCCCGCCGCGACCGGCGACCGATGCCGGACGTCACGACTGTTCCTAGGCTGGTCCCGTGAGGCTCCTGTCCCCCGACCCCCAGCCCTGGCAGCCGCCGCTCGGCTGGTGGGGGCACGCGTGGCGCACCGTGCTGGTGCTGCTCGTCTCGGTGCTCGCCTGGGGCGTGGCCGCGAGCCAGCAGCTCGACCGTGGCGCCGGCTGGGTCGTCCTCGACGTGGTGGTCGGCGTCGCGGCCCTCGTGGTCGTGCAGTGGCGCCGCCGCGCACCGTTCGCGGTGGCGGTGCTGGTCAACCTGGTCACGGTCGTCTCGGGCACCGCGGCCGGTCCGGCGGTGCTCGCGACGGTCTCGGCCGCGACGCACCGCAAGCGCGGCCAGCTCGTCGTGCTCGCCGTGCTCAGCTTCGCCTCGGGCACGATCTGGTCGGTCACCTACCCCGACCCCCGCGACCTCCAGCCGGTCTGGCTCGACGCCCTGCTCAACGCCATCGTCTCCGTGGCGGTCGTCGTCTGGGGCATGTACGTCGGCTCGCGCCGCGAGCTGCTGTGGACGCTCCGGGAGCGCGCCGAGCGGGCGGAGTCGGAGCAGGCGCTGCGGGTGCAGCAGGCTCGCGCGACCGAGCGCCAGCGGATCGCGCGCGAGATGCACGACGTGCTCGGCCACCGGATCTCGCTGGTGAGCATGCACGCGGGCGCCCTGAGCTTCCGGCGCGACCTCGACCGCGACCAGGTCGCCGAGAGCGCGCAGGTCATCCTCGACAACGCCAACCTGGCCATGAGCGACCTCCGCTCGGTGCTCGGCGTGCTGCGCGGCGACGACGGCGGGAGCGACACGGTCGCGGCCGACCGCCCGCAGCCGACGCTGCGCGACCTGCCCGAGCTGGTCGAGGCCGCCCGCGGGTCGGGCACCAGGGTCAGCCTCGACCTCGACGTCGACGACCCCTCGGCGGTGCCCGACGCGCTCGGCCGCACGGCCTACCGCGTCGTGCAGGAGGGGCTGACCAACGTGCGCAAGCACGCGCCCGGCGCGTCGGCCGCCGTCACGGTGGGCGGCGACCCCACGGCCGGGCTGCGCATCCGCGTCGCCAACCCGCTGCCGGCCGGTGCGCTGCGCAGCGCCACGCGACCCGGGTACGGCATGGTCGGCCTCGCCGAGCGCGCCGAGCTCCGCGGCGGCACCCTCACCCACGCGGTCGACGGCGACCGCTTCGTCCTGGAGGTATGGCTGCCGTGGGCGACGTAACGGCGCAGCACGACGGCCCGGTCCGCCTGCTCCTGGTCGACGACGACCCGCTGGTGCGCTCCGGGCTCGCGCTGATCCTCGGCGGCAGCGCCGACCTCGAGGTGGTGGGCGAGGCCGCCGACGGCGCCGCCGCCCTCGACGCCGTCGACACCCACGACCCCGACGTGGTGCTGATGGACGTGCGCATGCCCGTGCTCGGCGGCCTCGAGGCGACCGAGCGGCTGCTCGCCCGGGCCGACCCCCCGGCCGTGCTGGTGCTGACCACCTTCGACGCCGACGACCACGTCGAGCGCGCGCTCGCGGCCGGCGCCGCCGGCTTCCTGCTCAAGGACACCCCGCCCGAGCGCATCGTCGACGCCGTGCGCCGCGTCGCCCGCGGCGAGCCCGCCCTCTCCCCCAGCGTGACCCAGCGGCTGATCGGGCGGCTGCGCGAGTCGGCGGGTCACGGGGCGAGCGCCCGCGCCGCGGCGGCGCGGCACCGGCTGGAGGCACTGACCGAGCGCGAGCTCGAGGTGGCCGGCGCGATCGCCCGCGGGCTCAGCAACGCCGACGTCGCCGCCGAGCTCCACCTCAGCGTGCCGACGGTCAAGACCCACGTGGGGCGGCTGTTCACCAAGCTCGGCGTCGACAACCGCGTCCAGATCGCCATCCTCGTGATCGACGCGGACCTGGCCGACTAGAGCTCGTAGACCTGCCCGACCTCGGCGAGGTCGATGGGGCCGTCGTACTCCGGCCGCGCCTCGGCCAGCACGGCCTGGGGGTCGTGCCACGGCGGCACGTGGGTCAGCACCAGCCGCCTGGCGCCGGCCTGAGCGGCGGTGCGGGCGGCCTCGGCACCGGTGAGGTGCAGGTCGGGCGGGTTGGGCGCGCCCTCCATGAACGACGCCTCGCACAAGAACAGGTCGGCCTCGCGGGCGGTGTCGTCGAGGCCGTGGCAGACGCCGGTGTCGCCGGAGTACGCCAGCACCTTGCCGCCGGCGGCCACCTGGAGGCCGTAGGCGGTCACCGGGTGCACCACCCGGCGTGCGGTCACGACGAAGGGGCCGAGGTGGACCGCGGTGGTGCCGTAGGGGCGGAAGTCGAACTCCTCGGTCATGCCGGGGTCGTCGTCGAGGTCGTAGGCCCGTGCCATGCGCCCGGCGGTGTCGGCCGGCCCCCACACCGGGATGCGCGGGAGCGCGCCGCCGGGGTGGTACTTGCGCATCACGTAGTAGCCGCACAGGTCGAGGCAGTGGTCGGCGTGCAGGTGCGAGAGGAAGACCGCGTCGATCGCGGTGGCGTCGGAGAGCCGCTGCAGCGTGCCGAGGGCGCCGCTGCCGAGGTCGAGCAGGATCCGCCAGGTGCGGCCGTCGAGGTCGGCCTCGACGAGGTAGCAGCTCGCCGACGAGGCCGGGCCGGGGTAGGACCCCGAGCAGCCGACGACCGTGACCCTCATCGCCGCGTCCACATGGTCAGAGCCTCACACGCTCGCCCAGGCGCCGGCGTACTGGGTCGCGCGCTGCAGCTCGGGGCCCAGGAAGCGCTGCCCGATGGTCGCGAACTCCTCGGGCTGCCCGGTCGTGAGGAAGCGGTGCGCAGGGACGGCGGAGTCGGGGCGCTGCAGCCCGCGCGAGACCAGCGTGCGGTAGAGGTCCTTGGCGCACTCCTCGGCGCTGCTCACGAGCGTCACCGACTCCCCCATCACGAACGAGATGACGCCCGTCAGCAGGGGGTAGTGCGTGCACCCGAGGATGAGCGTGTCGACCTCGGCCTCGACCAGCGGGTCGAGGTAGTCGTGGGCGGCCGCGAGCAGCTCGGGGCCGCTGGTGACGCCCTGCTCGACGAGCTCGACGAACCGTGGGCAGACCCGGGTGTGCAGCCGCACCCCGGGCACGGCGGCGAGCGCGTCGTCGTAGGCCAGCGAGTCGGCGGTGGCCCGGGTGCAGATCACGCCGACCTCGCCGGAGCGCGTCGCGGCGACCGCGCGGCGGGCGGCCGGGAGGATCACCTCGACCACGGGCACGTCGTAGCGCTCGCGGGCGTCGCGCAGCACCGCGGCGCTGGCGGAGTTGCAGGCGATGACCAACGCCTTGACGCCGTGGTCGACCAGGTGGTCGAGGCACTCCAGGGCGTACTCGCGGACCTCGCCGATCTGCTTGGGCCCGTAGGGCTGCCGCGCGGTGTCGCCGAGGTAGACGACCGACTCGTGCGGCAGCTGGTCCATGACGGCGCGCGCGACGGTGAGGCCCCCGAAGCCGGAGTCGAAGATGCCGATGGGCGCGTCGGTCACGGGGAGAATCTAGTGCGCGTGGGGTTCGCGTGGGGCCCCGACGGGCCGACGAGAGGTGTGCCACAGCCACCACAGCCCGACGAGCGGCAGCACCAGCGGCACGAACCCGTAGCCGGCGCCGAAGTCGGACCACACCGTGCGGTCGGGGTAGTCCTGCGGGAGCACCTCGCTGGTGAGCCCGACGAGCAGCACCCCGGCGAGCTCGACTCCGACGCTGGTCCACGCCAGTCGCCGCCGGCCCGTCGCGAGCGCGAAGGTGGCGAGCAGGTAGACGACCGCGGCGAGCGCCGAGAGCGTGTAGGGCAGCGGCGCCTCGGACGCCTGGGTCGCCAGCTGCAGCGACGACCGACCTGTCGCGGCGACCGCGAAGGTGCCGTAGACGAAGACGAGCACCCGGCCCCACCCCGTGCGCAGCTCGTCGCTGGTCGCGCCCGTCACGCCGCCGTCCCGTTGACCCAGATGTCGTGCAGCCGCAGCAGCAGGAACGGCACCGTCAGCACGGCGACCAGCAGCACGGCGGTGCCCGAGCGCGACTTCTCGCCCTGCGACCAGACGATGCCGGCGGGGACGAAGAACGGCACCAGGAAGAGGTATCCGAGGTACTCCCCGACGGGGACGTCGCCGCGGTCGCCGAGGAGGCGTACGACGCCCCACACCGTCACGCCCAGCACGCCGACCGCCACGACACCGAGGCCGTCGACGAGCCAGCCGCCCGGCTGCACGTTGCGCACCATCTCGACGACGAGCCACACGGCGAAGCCGAGGCAGACCACGCCGAGCGCGAGCATGTACCAGCTCACGGGGACCTCAGGCCCACAGCTGGCCCTCGAGCGCGTCCTCCGCCTCGTCGACGGTGCCCTCGTAGGCCCCGGTGGAGAGGTACTTCCACCCGCCGTCGCACACCACGAAGGCGATGTCGGCGCGCTCGCCGGCCTTGAGGGCCTTGGCCGCCTGACCGAGCGCGGCGTGCAGGATCGCGCCCGTCGAGATGCCGGCGAAGATGCCCTCCTGCTCCAGCAGCTCGCGCGTGCGGCGTACGGCGTCGCGCGGCCCGACCGAGAAGCGCGAGTCGATGAGGTCGGCGTCGTAGAGCTCGGGCACGAAGCCCTCGTCGAGGTTGCGCAGGCCGTAGACCAGCTCGCCGTAGCGCGGCTCGGCCGCGACGATCCTGACCTCGGGCTTGTGGCGCCGGAAGTACCGGCTGGTGCCCATCAGGGTGCCGGTCGTGCCGAGGCCCGCCACGAAGTGCGTGATCTCGGGCAGGTCGGCGAGCAGCTCGGGGCCGGTCGACTCCTCGTGCGCGAGCGCGTTGGCGTCGTTGCCGTACTGGTAGAGCATCACCCAGTCGGGGTGCTCCTCGGCGACCCGCTTGGCCACCCGGACCGCCTCGTTGGAGCCGCCCGCCGCGGGCGAGGAGACGATCTCGGCCCCCCACATGCGCAGCAGCTGGCGCCGCTCCTCGGAGGTGTTCTCGGGCATCACGCACACGATGCGGTAGCCCTTGAGCTTGGCGGCCATCGCCAGCGAGATGCCGGTGTTGCCCGACGTCGGCTCGAGGATGGTGCAGCCCGGCCGCAGCGTGCCGTCCTTCTCGGCCTGCTCGATCATGCGCAGCGCCGGCCGGTCCTTGACCGAGCCGGTGGGGTTGCGGTCCTCGAGCTTGGCCCACAGCCGCACGTCGGGGGACGGCGAGAGCCGCGGCAGCCCCACCAACGGGGTGCCGCCGACCGAGTCGAGCAGGTTGTCGAAGCGCATGGTGAGCGGGTCGGCTCAGCCGCCCGCGACCGCCGGCAGCACGACGACCTGGTCGCCGTCGCTGAGCTCGGTGCCGAGCCCGCCGGTGAAGCGGACGTCCTCGTCGTTGACGTAGAGGTTGACGAAGCGGCGCAGGTCGTCGGTGCCGTCCTTGTGCTCCACCAGCCGGTCCTTCAGGCCGGGGTGGCTGGCCTCGAGGTCCTCGATGAGGTCGGCCAGGGTGCCGCCGGAGCCCTGCACCTCCTTGGCGCCACCGGTGTAGGTGCGCAGGATGGTGGGGATGCGGACGTCGATCGCCATTTAGTACTCCTCCACGATGGTGACCTCTTCCTCGGTCACCTCGCCGTCGATGATCCGGTACGACCTGAACTCCACAGGTCCGTCACTATTCCCGTGCTCGCGCGTGCTGACGAGCACGTAGTGGGCCCCCGGCTCGCTGGCCAAGCCGATGTCGGTGCGGCTCGGGTAGGCCTCGGTCGCCGTGTGGGAGTGGTAGACCACCACCGGCTCCTCGTCCTGGGCCCACATCTGCTTGTACAGCGACAGCAGCTCACCGGAGTCGAACTCGTAGAACGTCGGCGAGCCCGCCGCGTTGACCATCTCCACGAGCCGCTCCGCGCGGTCGCCGCCCTCGGGGCCGGCCACGATGCCGCACGCCTCGTCGGGGTGGTCCCGCTTGGCGTGGGCGACGATGCCGTCACGGATCGCCTTCGTCAGCACGAGCACGTCGTCCAGCCTAGGGGTACGCCGCCCGCTCCCCCGCCGCTGCCCGACCCGTGGTCAGCCCGTGGGTCAGCTGGCGCTGCGGACCAGGGTCTCCTGCAGGAAGCCGAGCCACTCGTAGATGTCGTGCACCTGGGCGCGGGGGTCGTCGTCGGGCAGCTCGGCCCAGACCGGCTCGTCGTCGTCCTCGATGCCGAGGCGGGTCGCGATGGCCAGCCGCATGTCGGTGAAGCTGCGCAGCCACGCCCACGTGGCCTCCCCGTCGAGCTCGACGTCGATGAAGACGCCGTCCTCGGGCTCGGGGGCCAACCCGGCGTCCTCGAGGGTGTCGATGACGGCGGCGGCGCCGGCCGCCTTGCCCTCGCGAAGCCCCGACTCGGTGAAGCGACGGAAGTCGCCGGCCGCCTCCTCGTCCTCGGGGTAGGCGGTCGGGAACAGCCGGGCGAGCACGGGGTCCTCGGGCTCGGTGGTGGGGCCGGAGAAGTCGAGCAGCGCCTCGAGCGGGTCGGCGTCGCTCGGCATCGCCTCCTCGCTGCGCAGCAGCTCGATCAGCTGGGCGGCCAGCGATCGCAGCAGGTCGGCCTCGAAGACGGTGAAGGTCGCGACCGCCGAGCCGCTGCGACGGTGGCGCCGGAAGCCGGCGCTCACGACCGGTCGGCCTTCTGCAGGGTCGCCCACAGGCCGTAGCCGTGCATCGCCTGCACGTCGCGCTCCATCTCCTCGCGGCTGCCGGTGCTCACCACCGACCGGCCGTCCTCGTGCACCTCCATCATCAGCTTCTCCGACTTCTTGCGGGGGTAGCCGAAGTAGGTCTGGAACACGAAGGTCACGTAGGACATGAGGTTGACCGGGTCGTTCCACACGATCGTCACCCACGGCGTCGCGGGCTCGACGAGGTCGTCGACCTCGGGCTCCTCCAGCTCGACGGGTGAGGTGGACACGGGCCCTATTGTGCACAGCCCCGTCAGCGGCCCCTCCGGGCGGCAGCAGTGGTCGCTCCCGCGTAGCCTGCTCCGGTGACCACACCCGGAGCACCGCCCGTCGCCACGGGGTCGACGGCGCTGCTGACCGACCACTACGAGCTCACCATGCTCCAGGCGTCGCTCGCCTCGGGCGCCGCGCACCGTCACTCCTTCTTCGAGCTCTTCCCCCGGCGGCTGCCCCCGGGTCGCCGCTACGGCGTGGTCGCCGGCGTCGGGCGGGCGCTGGAGGCGCTGGAGGCCTTCCGGATCGGCGACGACGAGCTGTCGATGCTCTCCGACCAGCGCCTCGTCGACGACCGCACCCTCGACTGGCTCGCGTCGTACCGCTTCTCCGGCAACATCTGGGGCTACCCGGAGGGCGAGGTCTACTTCCCGTTCTCGCCGCTGCTCGTCGTCGAGTCGAGCTTCGCCGAGGCGGTGCTCCTCGAGACGCTGCTGCTCTCGGTCTACAACCACGACTCGGCGATCGCCTCGGCCGCCTCGCGCATGACGTGGGCCGCGGGCGACCGCCCGTGCATCGAGATGGGCTCGCGCCGCACCCACGAGTGGGCCGCGGTGGCGAGCGCGAGGGCGGCGTACGTCGCCGGCTTCGCCGCCACCTCCAACCTCATGGCCCGGCACCGCTACGGCGTGCCCTCGACCGGCACCAGCGCCCACAGCTTCACGCTGCTCCACGACACCGAGGAGGACGCCTTCCGGGCCCAGGTCTCCTCGCTCGGCACCGGCACCACGCTGCTGGTCGACACCTACGACGTGGCCTCCGCCGTGCGCCGCGGCGTCGAGCTGGCCGGGCCCGGACTCGGCGCCGTGCGGCTCGACTCGGGCGACCTCGGCATGCTCGCCCACGAGGTGCGGGCGCAGCTCGACGACCTCGGGGCCGTCGACACCCGCATCATCGTCACCTCCGACCTCGACGAGTTCGCCATCGCCGGCCTCGCCTCGGCCCCGGTCGACGGCTACGGCGTCGGCACCGAGCTGGTCACCGGTTCGGGTGCCCCCACGTGCGGCTTCGTCTACAAGCTGGTCGCCCGCGAGGACAGCCACGGTCGGCTCGAGTCGGTGGCCAAGAGCAGCGCGGGCAAGATCTCGATCGGCGGCCGCAAGTACGCCCTGCGCCGTCGCGGCGACGACGGCCGCGCGAGCGCCGAGGTGATCGGCGTGGGACGGCCCGACCACGACGAGGCCAGCGCGCGCCCGCTGCTCGAGCCCCTCGTGCGCGGCGGCGAGGTGCTGCGCCACGAGCCGCTGGACGCCGCTCGCGCGCGTCACGAGCGAGCGCGACAAGAGCTGCCCACGATCGCGCGGCAGCTGTCGAAGGGTGACCCCGTGATCGAGACCGTGCTGATGGCCCCCCGATGAGCGGGCGCCGGGCGCTCGTCGTCGTCGACGTGCAGAACGACTTCTGCGAGGGCGGCTCGCTGCCGGTCACCGGCGGCACGGCCGTGGCCGCACGCATCGCCGAGCTGCTGGCCGGCGACCACGGCTACGACGTCGTGGTCGCGACCCGGGACCACCACGTCGACCCGGGCGACCACTGGTCGGCCACGCCCGACTACGTCGACTCCTGGCCGGTGCACTGCGAGGTCGGCACTCCCGGCGAGGAGCTGCGCGAGGAGCTGGCCGGCACCCGCTTCGACGGCGTCTTCCGCAAGGGCCGCCACGAAGCCGCCTACTCCGGCTTCGAGGGCACCGACGACACCGGCACGCTGCTGGCCGACGACCTGCGCGCCCGGGGCGTCGACCGGGTCGACGTCTGCGGCCTGGCCACCGACCACTGCGTGCGCGCCACCGCCCTCGACGCCGTCGCGGCGGGCTTCACCACGCGCGTGCTGCTCGGGCTGAGCGCCGGCGTGGCGCCGCAGACCACCGACGCCGCCCTGGCCGCCCTCACGGCCGCCGGCGCAGAGGTCGTGCCGGCCTAGCGGCTCAGCCCGCCTACCGGCCCTCGAACCGCGGCGCCCGCCGCTCGCCGAAGGCGGCCATGCCCTCGGCCGCGTCGGCCGTGCGCAGCAGCACCGACTGGCCCGACCGCTCGCGGGCGAAGGCGGCCTCGAGACCGTCGAGCGCGGCGGCGTTGACCGCCTTCTTGGTCGCCGCCAGCGCGAGCGGTGCACCGGCCGCCAGCTCGTCGACCACCCGCTCCAGCCCGGCGGCGTACTCATCGTCGGGCAGCAGGTGGCTGACCAGCCCCAGGTCGTGGGCCGCCCCGGCCGACAGCCGCTCGCTCGTCAGCGCCAGGCGCATCGCCCGCGCCCGGCCGACGCTCGCCGCCAGCAGGGCGGAGGCGCCGCCGTCGGGCATCAGGCCGATGCGGGTGAAGGCGACGGTGAGCGACGCCGAGGCCGTGGCGACCACGAGGTCGCAGGCCAGCGCCAGGGACAGCCCCACCCCGGCGGCGACGCCGTTGAGGCCGCACACCACCGGGCGGTCGAGCTGCACCAGCGCCCGGACGATGTCGTTGGCGGCGTCGACCGAGCCGGCGTCGTAGCGCTCGTGGGCGTCGACGCCGCCGACGTCGGCGCCCGCGCAGAAGGCGCGCCCGGTGCCGGTGAGCAGCACCACCCGGACGGCGTCGTCGGCCGCTGCACCGTGCACCCGGTCGAGCAGCTCGCCCATCATCGCGGGGTCGAGCGCGTTGCGCCGCTCGGGTGCGTCGAGCACCAGTCGGAGGACCCCGCCGTCACGTTCGACCCGCACCGTCATGCCCACGGCCTACCAGGCCCCGGGTGACGCGCGCCACGTCGGGTGTCCTCGGGTGAGCCGTGTCACCTAGGCTCGCGTGATGGTCACCACCCTCGTCATCGCCGACGAGGTCGCGTCCAACCTCACCGAGCGCACCCTGCGCGACATCGCCCCCGACGTGGTCCTCTCCGCCGGCGACCTGCCCTTCGACTACGTCGAGTGGGTCACCAGCACCGTGTCCTGCCCGGTCGTCTACGTCCCGGGCAACCACGACCCCGAGATCACGGTCGACCGCGACGACCCCTACGGCGGCACCCGCCCGCTGGGCGTCGTCCACGCCGACCAGCAGGTCGTGCGGGCCGCCGGCCTGACGATCGCCGGTCTCGGCGGCTGCGTCCGCTACCGCCCCGGCCCGCACCAGTACACCCAGCGCCAGTACGCCGGCCGCGCGGCCAAGCTGCTGCGTCGGGCCCGCAAGGCCGGCCCGGTCGACGTGCTGCTGACGCACGCCCCGCCCAAGGACCTCGGCGACGGCGACGACCGCCCCCACGTCGGGATCGAGGCGCTGCACCAGGTGATCGGGCGGCTCGAGCCCACCTGGCACCTGCACGGCCACATCCACCCCTACGGCATGCAGATGCCCGACCGACGCCTCGGCACGACCACCATCCGCAACGTCATCCCGTGGCGGGTGCTCGACATCACCCCGCGCGTCTCGATGAGGGCTGCGCGCACGGCCTGACCCGGGTCCACAATGGAGCCATGGTCCGTGACTCCGGCTCCGCGCGCGCCGACGCCGAGAGCGACTTCCTGCGCGCGCGTCGTCACCAGACCCTCTCCCAGCTCGCCGGCTGGTTGCGGGCCGACCCGCAGGCTGCCCGCGAGAGCCTGTCGTTCAGCGAGACCGTGCAGGCGCTCGGGCGCCGCGGAGAGCGTCGTCTCGGGGTCCAGGTCATCCCGCTCGACCAGATCGTGGGCTCGGTCGACAAGGTCCGCGACTTCGACCGCCGCTTCCGGCCCACCTCCGACAAGAGCCGCAAGCGCTGGGAGAACGTCTCCCGGCTCGCCCGCGAGGGCCACCCGTTGCCGCCCATCGACGTCTACAAGCTCGGCAACCTCTACTTCGTCTCCGACGGGCACCACCGGGTGTCGGTGGCGCGGGCGCTCGGGGCGAGCGACATCGAGGCGAGCGTCACCGAGATCGACACCGTCATCGACACCGACGGCATCGGTGGTCGGCGCGACCTCGACGCCAAGAACTGGGGCCTGCGCTTCCTGCGCCGGGTGCCGCTCACCGGGGCGCAGCGTGCTGCGATCACCTGCACCGACCCCACCGACTACCACCGCCTCGCGGAGATGATCGAGGCCTGGGCGACCCGCCTGATGCACCGCGAGGGCGCCTACGTCGACCAGGAGACGATGGCGCGTCGTTGGTTCGACGAGGAGTTCACCCCGGTGCTGTCGATGATCGACCAGGCCGGCGTGCGCGGGCCCGAGGAGACCGGCGCCGACGCCTACATCCGCGTCGCGGGCGAGCGCTACCGCCTGATCCGCGAGCACGACTGGACCACCGACGTGCTCGAGGTCATCCGCGAGCAGCAGCGCCGCCGGACGCGGTCCTCGCCCGGCGGCGCCGTACGGGCCTGAGCAGCCCCTGGTCCTCCCCCTGGGCCGGGGTCAGCCGACGCCCGCGCCCTCGTGCGCCGACTCGGTGAGGTTAATGCCGGAGTCGGCGTCGAAGACGTGGATCTTCGCGGTGTCGACCCACAGCGTCGCGGGCTGGCCCGAGGAGACGTGGGAGGCGGGGTCGAGGCGGGCGTTGACCTGCACGCCCTGCGCCTGCATGTCCTGGCCCGTGTCGGCGGCGAGGTCGGCGAGGTCCTGCGAGGACGCCGCGTCGCCGCTGACGGTGAAGTAGGCGAAGACGTCGGAGCCCATCGACTCGACGAGGTCGATGGTGACGTCGACGGTCGAGCCCGGCTTGTCGCCCACGAGGGAGGCGTCCTCGAAGTGCTCGGGCCGGATCCCGACGACGACGTCGCGCGAGGAGCTCTGCTCGACCGCCTGGCGGATCCGGTCGGGCATCGTGAGCGCGCCGAGGTCGGTGCGCAGGGTGTCGCCCTCGATCGTGGCCGGCAGGAAGTTCATCGACGGACTGCCGATGAAGCCCGCGACGAAGATGTTGTGCGGGCGCTCGTAGAGGTTCGTCGGCGAGCCGACCTGCTGCACGATGCCGCCGCGCATCACGACGACCCGGTCGCCCAGGGTCATGGCCTCGGTCTGGTCGTGGGTGACGTAGAGGGTGGTGGTGGCGAGCGACTTCTGGATGCGGGAGACCTGGGTGCGCATCTGCACGCGCAGCTTGGCGTCGAGGTTCGACAGCGGCTCGTCCATGAGGAAGGCCTTGGGGCTGCGTACGATGGCCCGCCCCATCGCGACGCGCTGCCGCTGGCCTCCGGAGAGGTTGGCGGGCTTGCGGTCGAGGTGCTGGGTGAGCTCCAGCATCGTCGCCGCCTCGTCGACCTTCTGCTTGATGGTGCCCTTGTCGACGCCCGCGAGGGTGAGCGGGAACGCCATGTTCTCGCCGACCGTCATGTGGGGGTAGAGCGCGTAGGACTGGAACACCATGGCGATGTCGCGGTCCTTCGGCGCCCGGTCGTTGACGACCTTGCCGTCGATGCGCAGCTCGCCCTGGGTGATGTCCTCGAGGCCCGCGACCATGTTGAGGGTCGTGGACTTCCCGCAGCCCGACGGCCCGACCAGGATGATGAACTCCCCGTCGGCGATCGTCAGGTTGAAGTCGTCGACGGCGAGGGCGCCGTCGGGGTAGCGCTTGACCACGTGGTCGAGGACGATTTCTGCCACGAGACTCTCCTTGGGTAGGTGTCGCGGGCCTCAGCCCTTGACGGCTCCGGACGTCAGGCCGGCGACGATGCGCCGTTGGAAGACGAGCACGAAGATGACGATCGGGATCGTGATGACGACCGCCGCCGCGGCGATCGCCTGGGTGGGCTGCTCGAAGGTGGTGGCGCCCTGGAAGTAGGACAGCGCCGCCGGCACGGTGCGCGCCCGGTTGGTCGAGGTCAGCGACAGGGCGAACAGGAAGTCGTTCCAGCAGTTGATGAAGACGAGGATGGCCGTGGTGAAGACCCCGGGCATCGCCAGCGGCGCGATCACCTTGCGGAAGGCCTGGTACGGCGTCGCGCCGTCCATCTTGGCGGCCTTCTCCAGCTCCCAGGGGATCTCGCGGAAGAACGCCGACAGGGTGTAGATCGCCAGCGGGAGCGCGAAGGTGATGTAGGGGATGATCAGGCCGAGCCAGGTGTCGAAGATGCCGATGGCCACGGTGATGCCGAACAGCGGGGTCACCAGCGCGATCTGGGGGAACATCGCCACGAGCAGCGAGGCCCCGACGATCGCCTTCTTCCCGGGGAAGCTCAGCCGCGCGATCGCGTAGGCCGCCGAGGTGCCGATGAGCAGCGCCAGGAAGGTCGAGATGCCGCAGATCATGATCGAGTTGAGCAGCGCGCGGGTGAAGTCGTTGTTGGCGAAGATCTGCTGGTAGTGCTCGAAGGTGGGCGAGCGCACGATGTAGTTGCCGTCGTTGATCGAGCCGTCGGTCTTCAGCGACAGCGACACGATCCAGATGACCGGCACGAAGGCGTACAGCAGCACGATCGCGTTGACGCCCGCCCACATGAGCTTGCGTCGGGGAGTCTCCACCATCAGCGACCTCCGTCGGACCCGGGCGCGGCGGTGCCGAAGCCCTTGATGAACACGTACGCCACGATCGCGATGGTGATGAAGATGAGCACCGCCATCGCCGAGCCGATGCCGAGGTTGAGGCCACCGATGAGGTTGTTGTAGGCGATGACCGAGACCGACGAGGTGTCGTTGGCCCCGCTGGTCAGCACGAAGATGTTGTCGAAGATCCGGAAGGAGTCCATGACGCGGAAGAGCAGCGCGACGAGGATCGCCGGCTTCATCAACGGCACGGTGACCTTCCAGAACCGCTGCCACGCGCTGGCGCCGTCCATCGAGGCCGCCTTGAGGAGGTCCTCCGGCACGAGCGCGAGCCCGGCCATGAGCAGCAGCGCCATGAAGGGCACGGTCTTCCAGACCTCGCTGAGCAGGATGATGAGCAGCGAGGGCCACCGCTCGGTCAGCGGCGCGGAGTCACCGGCCAGCCAGCCGATGCCCTGGGTCCACGCGAAGCGCCAGGAGAACGCCGCCACCACGGTGACGATCGCGTACGGCACCAGTGCCGAGGTGCGCACCAGCCCGCGACCCACGATGGTGCGGTGCATGACGATCGCCAGCATCATCCCGAAGACGAGCTGCAGGATCGCGCCGGCCACCGTGAGGAACGAGGTCACGAAGAACGCGTTCCACCAGTAGGGGCTCGAGAGGATCGTGACGTAGTTGTCGAGGCCCACGAACTCCCGCTCGGGCGTGCGCAGGTCGGCCTTCATGAACGACAGGTAGACCGCGTAGACGATCGGGTAGGCGGTCACGGCGGTCATCACGATGACCGCCGGTGCGCACAGCATCAGCCCGAAGCGGCGCTCGGCGCGCACCCCGTCGTTGTGGCGCTGGCGCGCGATGCGTGCGCCCTCGTCGTCCTGGGCGGTGCCGGGCTCGGTGGTGGCGGTGCTCACGGCAGGATCCCCCGTCCCTCCAGGGCGTCCTGGATCTGGCTCCTGAGCTGCTCGGCCGTCTGCTCCGGGTCGATCTGCGACGGCGGGCTGATGACGTTGCTGATCGTGGTGGAGATGTTCTGGTAGACGGGCGACTTGGGCCGGTTGGAGGCGTCCTGCAGGAGCTCGAGGATGTCCTCGTACTGCGGGAAGACCTCGCGCACCGCCTCGTCCTCGAAGAGTGCCTCGGTCACGGGCACGTCTCCCGCGGCCGTCGCCTGGTTGAGCTGGGCGTCGGGCGAGGCCATGCACTTCGCCGCCTCGAACGCCTCGGCCTTGTGGTTGCTGGTGGTGCTCACCCCGATGTTGCGGCCGCCGAGAGTGACCCGGGCGGGCTCCGACTCGGTGGCCCGCGGGAAGGTGGTGGCGGCCATGTTGTCGAGCACCTCCTTGGCCTCGGGGCTCGTCTCGGCCGCGGAGGTCATGGCCGACTGCACGTAGGGCCAGTTGAGGATGAAGGCGGCCTCGCCGGTCTGGAACTGCGCGAACACCTCGGGCTCCTGGCTGTTGGACAGCGACGCCGAGGCGAGGCCCGAGGTGGCGAAGCGCTGCAGCAGGTCGAGCGCCTCGACGGTCTTGTCGTCGATCGTCACCTCGGTGCTGTCGTCGTTGACGATGGTGCCGCCGAAGGAGGCCAGGATCGTGTTGAAGCCGACCACGAGGCCCTCGTACTGGGACCCCGTGAAGCCGATGACGTAGGGCTCGCCGGCGTCCTTGAGCTCCTGGGCCTGGTCGAACATCTCGTCCCAGGTCTGCGGCGGGTCGTCGACGAGATCGGTGCGGTACCAGAGCAGCTGCACGTTGGTGCTCTTCGGGATGGCGTACAGGGTGTCGTTCCACGTCGCGGTGTCGATCGGCTGCTGCAGCAGGCCCTCGGTCACCTCCGTCGCGTCGGCGCCGGTGATCGGCTCCAGCCAACCGGCCTCGGCGAACTCGGCCGTCCAGGTCACGTCGGGACCCACGATGTCGATGCCGGTGTCGCCGGCCGCGAGGCGGCGCACGAGCTGCTCGCGCTGACCGTCGGCGTCGCTGGGCAGCAGGTTGCCGACGATGCGGTAGCGGCCACCGGACGCGTCGGAGCAGGCCTTCATGACGTCGGTCATGCCGAGCTGCGAGGCGTCGCCGTAGTAGTTGAGGACCATCGCGCCGGAGTCGTCACCCCCGCACCCGGCCAGCACGGTCGCGGCCGTCGCGGCCGAGACGGCGATCGCCGCGCTGCGACGCACCCTTCCGCGTCGCTTCCCGAGCACCGGTGTGCGTCCAGGCATGAGCAGCCCTCCCGAGTCCGTCGGCGTGACCCCCCTCACACCGGATGGAGCCTCAACCTACGGTCGCGACCCCTCCGGCACAAGCACCGGTTGCGCACCTCCGGTGAGAACTCCCAGGTCAGGGGCGCAGCACCCACGCGGTCGAGTCGGGCGGCAGCAGGTCGTCGTCGCAGGGCAGGCTGCTGACGAGCAGCTCGCCGTCGGGCAGCGCGTACGGCGCCCCACCGACGTTCGCGACCACGCGCACCGCACGTCCGTCGTCGGTGCTGACGTCGAAGGCGACCACGTCGGCCTGGCCCGGCTCCACCCATGCGAGCGAGCCGCGCCCGAGCCGGTGCGCGCGCCGCAGCCGCAGCAGGGCGCGGTAGAGCTCGAGCGTCGAGCCATCGACGCCCGCCTGCCGGTCGACGGCGAGCTCGCCGTACGACGCGGGCTGCGGCAGCCACGCCGCCTCGCCGGGACCGAAGCCGTACGACGGCGCGTCGCCCTCCCACGGCATCGGGACCCGGCAGCCGTCGCGACCCTTCCGGGCACCCTCGGTCTTGACGAACGTGGGGTCCTGGCGGACCTCGTCGGGCAGGTCGGTGGCGTCGGGCAGGCCGAGCTCCTCGCCCTGGTAGAGGTAGGCCGACCCCGGCAGCGCCAGCATCAGCGTCGTCGCCGCACGGGCGCGGCGCAGGCCCACCTCGGCGTCGGGCTGCGGGTCGTCGGCGCCGATGCCCGCGTTGTGCAGCGGGCCCGGGACCGGCTCGAAGCCGAGCCGCGAGGCGTGGCGGACCACGTCGTGGTTGGACAGCACCCAGGTCTGGGGCGAGCCGAAGCCGGCCACCGCCTCGAGCGAGCGGGTGATCGAGGCGCGGAGCTCGGCGGCGATCCAGGGAGTCACCAGGAAGTTGAAGTTGAAGGCCTGGTGCAGCTCGTCGGGGCGCACGTAGGCCGCCATCGCGTCGTCGGGCTTGACCCAGGCCTCGGCGCACAGGATGCGGTCGGCATCGGCGCCCTCGACGGCGTAGGCGTCGGTGACGGTGCGCCAGCGGCGGTAGACGTCGTGCACGCCGGGCTGGTCCCACATCGGCAGCACCGAGGTGCGCTCGAGGTCCATCTCGTGCGGGGCGAGCCCGTCGTCGTCGACCGGGAGGTCGGGCAGGCCCTCGACCTTGACGAGCCCGTGCGCGACGTCGATGCGGAAGCCGTCGACCCCGCGGTCGAGCCAGAAGCGGATGACCGAGACCATCTCGTCGCCGACCTCGGGGTTGGTCCAGTCGAAGTCGGGCTGGGTGACGTCGAAGAGGTGGAGGTACCACTGGCCGGGCGATCCGTCGGCCTCGGTGACGCGACTCCACGCGCGGCCGCCGAAGTTGCTGACCCAGTTGTTCGGCGGCTCGGCGCCGTCGGGCCCCTTGCCGTCGCGGAACAGGTAGCGCGCCCGCTCGGGGCTGCCCGGCCCGGCCGCCAGCGCCGCCTGGAACCACGGGTGCTCGCTCGAGGAGTGGTTGGGCACCAGGTCGACCACCACGCGCAGGCCGAGCTCGTGGGCGCGCTCCACCAGCGCGTCGGCGTCGGCGAGCCGGCCGAAGACCGGGTCGACGTCGCGGTAGTCGGCCACGTCGTAGCCCGCGTCGTTCTGCGGCGAGGTGTAGAAGGGCGAGAGCCACAGCGCGTCGACGCCGAGCTCGACGAGGTGCGGCAGCCGCCCGATGATGCCGGGCAGGTCACCCACGCCGTCGCCGTCGGAGTCGGCCCACGAGCGTGGGTAGACCTGGTAGATCACGGCGTCGCGCCACCACTCCTGGCCGGCGGCAGGGGCGGTCGCAGCGGTCTCGCTCATGCGGGGGTCCTTCGTGGTGACGGCGTGGGTGAGGGCAGAACGCTAGCCTCGCCGGGTGCCCTCCTGGACCACCGGCCTGCTCGACGACGACAGCGTGAGCGGCGGACGTGCGCTGCCCCCGGCGATCCGCGACCTGCAGGCCGTGCGCCGATCCTCCGGCGGCGAGGCGGTCGGCTGCCTGGTGGTGAGCGAGCGCGACCTCGCCCCGCTCGCGGCGCCCGGCCTGCCCGTCCACCTCGCCGTGACCGGGGGCGCCGGCGCCCTCGAGGCCGGGCTGCGTTGGGTCGCCGACAACCCCGGCCGGCTCGAGCTGCGCCGCGTCTCGGTGCGCCTGCGCGGCGAGGCCGAGCTCGCCCACAACGCGCGCCGGGTGGTCACCGTGCTCGACTCGGTCGCGCTCGACGACGCCGTCGAGGTGTACGCCGCTCCCCCGGACCCCCTCGGCGACCCGTCCCCCGCGTGGCTGGCCGCGCTCGACGAGCTCGCCGCACGGGAGGTCGGCGTACGGCTGCCGGCCGACGCGCCCTGGGCGCTCGCCGCCGTCGACGCCGCGCTCGACCGCGAGCAGGCGCTGGCCCTCGACGCCGACGACCCGGTCGCCGCGCTCGCGCTCGTGCGCCATGCGCTCGACGGCGAGGCCCCCGCCGACGGCTGGCTCGCCGCGGACCCCGACCTCGCCGCCCGCACGCGCCGCTGGTGCCGCGTCGTCATCACCCCCGACCTCGTCACCTCCCTCTCCCACCTCCCCTGACGCCCCACCCCGCCCCTGACGAGACGCGAGGGACGAGGGGGACCGTCGCGACCGTTGCAACACATAGGGTTCCTATGTAAAGTCGGTTGACGTGAGCAACCACGACCTGCACGAGCTGAGCAACGAGCTCGTCGTGCTCAGCGCCCGGCTCGTCCGCGAGGTACGCCGCAACATCGCCGACGTGCCCGCCGCGAGCACCCGGCTGCTGAGCCTGCTCGACGAGCTCGGCCCCAGCCCCATCGGCGTCCTCGCCGAGGCCGACCGGTGCAGCCAGCCGACCATGAGCGGGCTGGTGAAGGGCCTGGTCGAGAAGGGCTGGGTCAGCCGTGCCCCGCACCCCGGCGACGCGCGCGCCAGCGTGGTCGACCTGACCGCGGAGGGCCGTGCCGCGCTCACCGACCTGCGTCGGCGCAACGCCGACCTGGTCGCCCGGAGGCTCACCGACGCCGGCGCCTCGCGCGACGACCTCGCCGCGGCGGTGACCCTGCTCCACCACGTCCTCGGAAGGAACGAACAGCCTCATGTCCACCAGTAGCGGACTCTCCCTGCGCCAGCCCCGTGCTGTCTGGGCGGTCGCCTTCGCCTGCGTCATCGCCTTCATGGGCATCGGCCTGGTCGACCCGATCCTCAAGCCCATCGCCGACGAGCTCGGCGCCTCGCCCAGCCAGGTGTCGTTGCTCTTCACCAGCTACATGGCCGTGATGGGCGTCGCGATGCTCCTCACCGGCGTCGTCTCGAGCCGCATCGGCGCCAAGCGCACGCTCCTCGCCGGTCTGGCCCTCATCATCGTGTTCGCCGCGCTGGCCGGCGCCAGCGACACCGTCGGTGCCATCGTCGGCTTCCGCGCCGGCTGGGGGCTCGGCAACGCGCTCTTCATCGCGACCGCGCTGTCGACCATCGTCGTCTCCGCCCAGGGCTCCGTCGCCCAGGCCGTCATCCTCTTCGAGGCCGCCCTCGGCCTCGGCATCGCGATGGGCCCGATCGTCGGCGGCCAGCTGGGCTCGGTCAGCTGGCGCGCCCCCTTCTTCGGCGTCGCCGTGCTGATGACGATCGCCCTCGTCGCGACAGCCTTCCTGCTCCCCCGCACACCGCCGGCCGCGCGCCGCACGTCGCTCGCCGACCCGTTCCGCGCGCTGCGCTTCCCCGGCCTGCTGACGATCGCCCTGACCGCGCTGTTCTACAACGTCGGCTTCTTCACGCTGCTCGCCTTCACGCCGTTCCCGCTCGACATGGGCGCTGCCGCCGTCGGCTGGGTGTTCTTCGGCTGGGGCCTGATGCTCGCCTTCACCTCGGTCTGGGTGGCCCCGGTGCTGCAGCGTCGCTTCGGCGCCGTGCCCACCGTGCTCGGGTCGCTGTCGCTGTTCGCGGCCGACCTGGCGATGATGGCCGTGCTGACGGACTCCAAGGTCGCGCTCGTCGTGGGCACCGTGCTCGCGGGCGCCTTCCTGGGGGTCAACAACACCGTCATCACCGAGGCCGTCATGGGCGCCGCCCCCGTCGAGCGCTCCACCGCCTCGGCCGCCTACAGCTTCGTGCGGTTCTCCGGCGGTGCCGTCGCGCCGTACGCCGCCGGCAGGCTCGGCGAGGAGGTCTCGGTCCACGCACCGTTCTGGATGGGCGCCGCCGCCGTGGCGGTCGGGGTCCTGGTGCTCCTCGTCGGCCGACGCTTCGTCGAGCAGGACCACGGTCCCGCCGAGCACAGCGTCGACGAGGGTGAGCTGGTCGCCGTCGGCGACCTCGACTGACCGTCACCAGCCGCGAAAACCTGTGGCGCCGGACGTCGCCGGGCGCCTACCGTCCTCCTCGCGAGGGATCAGCGGCCGGACGGGCCCTGCCCGCCCCGGTCCCGCGCGTCGTACCCCTCGCTCTGCCTCCTGCCACGAGGACATCTGGGAAGGGCCACCCGGCCCGGGGTTCGACTCCCCACGGTGCGGGCGGGGGTGCACCACGTGGACGCGTGGCCAGCGGCCCGGCCGGTCAGCACGACGGCCGGCGCCCCGCCGCCGCCCACCGCACCCCCGTCCGTCCCACGCAGCACCCCGCAGCACCCCGCACCCCCACCCGACGACCCGAGGAGGTCGAGCCATGTCCCTGTTCCGCACCCTGCACGTCGGCCTCGGCGAGCGCGCCCTCGAGTACGTCGACGGCGCCTACCGCCGCGACCTCGGTCCGGGCCGTCACCGGCGCGGTCCGCGGCGCCGCACGGAGTACCGCGTCGTGCCCGTGAGCGAGCAGCTGCTCGCCGTGGCGCCGCAGGAGGTGCCCACCGCCGACGGCGTGCCCGTGCGCGTCTCGGTGGCGCTGCGCTGGCGCGTGGCCGACCGCCGCCTCTTCGTCGAGGTCGCCGAGGACCCGGAGGGCGTGCTCTACCTCGCGGCGCAGGTCGCGCTGCGCGAGCACCTGGCGGGCCTGGCGGTCGACGCGGTCGCGCGCGAGGCGCGCGCCGTGGCCGGCTCGGCGCTGCTCGAGGCCGTGGCCGCGGCCGGCGTCGGTCTCGGCATCGACGTCCGGTCGCGGGCGGTCAAGGCGGCCGACGCGCCCGCCGACGTGCGTCACGCCCTGGCCGACCTCGCCACGGCGCGCACCCGCGGCCAGGCGCGGCTCGAGGCGGCCCGGGCCGAGACCGCAGCGCTGCGGTCGCTGGCCAACGGCGCCAAGCTGCTCGAGGAGCACCCGGCGCTGGCCCGCCAGCGCCTGGTCGAGGCGCTGCCGCCCGGCTCGAGCGTCGAGCTGCGCTAGTCGCGGGCGGGCGTGGGTTCAGCGACGCTGGGCCCACGCCCGCATCGTGTCGATGCGGCGTCGCAGCTCGGTGGCGGACGCAGCGCCCGCGGGAGGTCCTCCGCACTCGCGCCGCAGCGCCGCGTGCGTGACGCCGTGCGGCTGCCCCGTGCGGTGGTGCCAGGCGGCGACCAGACCGTTGAGCTCCTTGCGCATCACGGCGAGCTGCTCGTGGGTGGTGTCCGCGCTCGGGCGCTGCTCGGGCGCGAGGTGGCCCCGGTCGCGCTGCCGCTTGTCGGCGCGGTCGCGCTGGCGGGTGCGCAGCAGGTCGCGCACCTGGTCGGCGTCGAGCAGCCCGGGGATGCCGAGGAAGTCCATCTCCTCGTCGGAGCCGACGTGCACCTCCCCCTCGTGGCCGAACTCGGCGCCGTCGTAGAGCACCCGGTCGAAGGTGGCCTGCGAGCCCAGCGCCTCGAAGGGCAGCTGCTCGAGGTCGCCCGTGGCCGACTCGGCCTGCTGCTCGCGGGCCAGCAGCTCCTCCTCGGCGGCGAAGATGTCGTCCTCGTCGCGCACCGGGCGGCCGAGCACGTGGTCGCGCTCGAGCTCGAGCTCGGTCGCGTGACCGAGCAGCCGCGGCACCGACGGCACGAAGATCGAGGCCGTCTCTCCGCGGGTGCGCGCACGCACGAAGCGGCCCACGGCCTGCGCGAAGAAGAGCGGCGTCGAGGTCGTCGTGGCGTAGACACCCACGGCGAGCCGCGGCACGTCGACGCCCTCGGACACCATCCGCACGGCGACCATCCAGCGGGCGTCGCCGTCGCTGAACTGCTGGATGCGCTTGGACGACGTCGGCTCGTCGGAGAGCACCAGCGTCGGCTTCTCGCCGCACACCTCGGCGAGCCGGGCGGCGTACGCCCGGGCGGAGGTCTGGTCGGTGGCGATCACCAGGCCGCCGGCGTCGGGCACGTGGCGGCGCACCTCGGTCAGGCGGCGGTCGGCCGCCTGCAGCACCGAGGGGATCCAGGCGCCCTGCGGGTCGAGGGCGGTGCGCAGTGCCTGCGCCGTCATGTCCTTGGTCAGCGGCTCTCCCAGCCGGGCCGCGACCTCGTCGCCCGCGCGGGTGCGCCACTCGACCTGGCCGGAGTAGGCGAGGAACAGCACCGGCCGCACCACGTGGTCGGCGAGGGCGTGGGCGTAGCCGTAGGTGAAGTCGGCGACCGACCTCGGCACCCCGTCGTCACCCGGGGCATAGGTGACGAACGGGATCGGGTTGACGTCGGAGCGGAACGGCGTGCCGGTCAGCGCCAGGCGCCGCCGCGCCGGCTCGAAGGCCTCGCGCACCGCCTCGCCCCACGACAGCGCGTCGCCGGCGTGGTGCACCTCGTCGAGGATGACGAGCGTGCGGAAGCGGTCGGTGCGCACCCGGTGGGCCAGTGGGTTGGCCGCCACGCCGGCGTAGGTCAGGGCGACGCCGACGAAGTCCTTGCTGGTGCGCTTGCGGGTGCCGAACTCCGGGTCGATCGGGATGCCCACCCGCTCGGCCGCCTGCGCCCACTGGCGCTTGAGGTGCTCGGTCGGCGCGACGACGGTCACCCGCTCGACGACCCGCCGGTCGAGCAGGTCGGCCGCGAGGGTGAGCGCGAAGGTCGTTTTGCCCGCTCCGGGGGTCGCGACGGCCAGGAAGTCGCGCGGGCTGCGCTCGGCGTACGTCGCCAGCGCGGCGCTCTGCCACGCGCGCAGGCTCGGTGCGGTGCCCCAGGCCGCGCGGTCGGGATAGGCCGGCGGCAATCCGATCTGCCCCGGCTGACGTGCTCCGCTCAACGGCGCACGCGGTAGCGCTCGTAGGCGAGGTCCATCCGGGCGACCTGCCCGGGCGTCAGCTGGTCCATGCAGCTGTCCAAGGAGTAGTTCATGAAGTTGTGGACCGGGTCGTCGCCCCGCGCCCGACACGTGTCGCGGCCGACCTCGCAGTAGAAGCTCGCCCGCGCCTCGGCCGGGGTGTCGGCGACCTTGTCGCCGCCGGTGCTGGCGCTGCAACCGCCCTGGAAGGTGTGGAACAGGCCCATCCAGTGGCCGACCTCGTGCACGAGGGTGTCGCCCCGGTTGTAACCGCGGACGCGCCCGCCGGGAAGCGCCTCGCGGTTGACGGTGACGCCGTCGCGCCGCGGGGTGGCCTTGTACTGCCAGGGGAAGCGCGCGAAGCCGAGGATGTCGTCGCCGGCGCTGCCGGGCCGGGTGACGTAGAGGTTGAGCGACGCCGAGCTGCCGCGGTGCAGCGTGCGGCGCATCTCGCGGTCGGCCCGACCGTCGGGCACGGCGTGGTACCAGCGGTCGTTGCGGACCTGGCGCACGCTGGCGGCGTAGAAGGAGTAGCGCGTCGGCGCCGACTCGGCGCTCTGGGCGCCGGCGTAGGCCTGGTTGAGGATGTCGATCCAACCCGGCACCTCGGACGGCTGGCTGCCGGCGTCGCCGCGGTGCGTGCCGCGCACCAGCACGACGTGCACCGGCACGACCACGGCGTCGGGCAGCGCCCGCGCAGCGCTCCGAGCCGCCACGCCGTCGGAGGGGACGTCGAGCGCGGCGAGGTCGCGCGCGCTGACGCCGGGGTGGTCGAGGTCGCGGGCACCCGGCCCGGTGCGCGCGCTCGACCCCGCCGGGGGCGCGCACATCGCACGGACGGCCGCCGCCGAGATGGTGGTCGCGGCGCGGTCGAGACCGCCGGTGAGGGTGCTGGCGCTCGCCGCGGACGGCAGCACGGGCAGGACGAGGGCGGCCGCGGTGGCGACCGCGAGGCCCAGGCGGGAACGGGTCACGCGTCGCCGCCCTCGTCGGACCCGCCACGCAGCGAGTCCCACGCCTCCTTGCAGGCCGGGCAGACGGGGTAGCGCTCGGGGTCACGGCTGGGCACCCAGACCTTGCCGCACAACGCCACCACGGGGGTGCCGGTGACCATGGCCTCCATCAGCTTGTCCTTGGGGACGTAGTGGGAGAAGCGCTCGTGGTCACCGTCGTGGGTGGGCTGCACACGCTCGTCGACCCGGGTGTCCTCCAGGACCCCGGTCCCGAAACCGACCTGCTGCGCGTTGCTCACCGAGGCATCGTACCTACGCCGGGACGAGCGCACGCAGCCTCTGCACGAACGTGTGCGAGGCGGGTGCCGGCGTCGCCACCGTGACCGCGGGAGCGGCGAGCAGCGCCACGCGGTCGCGGCTTGCGCGCTCGAGCCGGGCCCCTGCCGCGACGGCGGCCGGACCCTCGCCGGCGGTCAGGCCGGCCGCCCAGGCGAGCCGGGCACGCTCCTTGTCGCGCGCCCGCTCGACGAGGAGCGCCATCGCGGGAGAGCTCGGCGCCTCCTGCTGCTCGTCGACCAGCAGGCGCAGCCCGGGCAGGTCACGCGCCGTCGACGCCCAGGCGGCCGCGACCGCCGCCGGCAGGTCGGCCGGTCGGCTCGCGAGGGCCCGCTCCAGCTGCGCGGAGAGCCGGGCGTTCCACCGCAGCAAGACCGCCGCGACCAGGTCGACGTCGTCGGCGAAGGTGTCGGGGACGCCCGGGCAGTCGAGGGCGGCCTCGAGCGCTCCCGAGGTGGCGTCCTGGAGGTGCAGCTCGTCGAGGCGCGCGCTCACGTGGCGCAGCACCGCGCCGCGGCGGTGTCGTCGGTCGAAGGCCATGGCAGCTCTCCTACGGGGTGGGACATACTCACGGTACGTACTTTGAGTATGTACCCCGCTCCCCCGCGACCCCACGGACCTCCCGGGTGACGTCAGGCACACGGCCGGCCCGGGTCGCTACGCTGCCGTGGTGCCTGCCGCCCACCTGCGTCGCCGCTTCTCGGGCGGCACCAAGCGGGCGCTGCTCGACGTCGCCGAGGAGCAGTTCGCCGACCACGGGTACGCCGGCACCAGCCTCGACGCCGTCGTCGCCGGCGCCGAGGTCACCAAGGGCGCGCTCTACCACCACTTCACCGGCAAGCAGGCGCTCTTCGAGGCCGTCTTCACCCGCGTGGAGGAGGACGGCGTCGCCCGGGTCCGCGCGGCCGTGGCCGCCGAGGCCGACCCGTGGGAGCAGGCTCGTGGGGCGCTGCGGGCCTTCCTCGACATCGTGCGCGAGCCGGCCTACCGGCGCGTGGTGCTGCAGGACGGCCCCGCCGTGCTCGGCTACGAGCGCTTCCGCGAGTTCGAGCACCGCACCAGCCACGCCCTGGTGCGCGAGGTCGCCGAGCGTGTGCTGCAGGCCTCCGTCGAGGTGGTCGACCCCTCGATGGTCGACGTCTTCAGCCGCATCCTGCACGGCGCGATGTCGGCCGCGGGCGAGCACGTCGTGGAGTCGGGGGCAGAGGCGGCCGAGGCCGCCACGATGCGCGTCGAGCTCGCCATCGGCGTGATCCTGGAGGGCCTGAGGCTGCAGGCCGAGGCCGGGCTCCAGCTCGCCGACCCCGCCGCCGGCCCCGCCGCCGGCTGAGCGCCGGCCCACCGCTGGCGCCTAGCCGACCTGGAGCCGCCCACCGTCGGCGTCGCGGGGCAGCAGCTCGACCCAGACGTGCCCGGCCGGCACCTGCAGCGGCCCGTCGGCGGTGCGCAGGCGCAGCGGCTCGCGCCGGGAGGCCTTCGCCCAGGTCGCCTCGACGGCCTTGCCGTCGTGGAACAGCACCGCGTCGCCGCGGCCCTCGTAGAGCGTCTCGGGCACGGTGTTGCCGGCCGGGTCGAGATAGCCCGCGTCGCCCTGCCGCACGCGCAGCACCAGCACCGAGGTGGGCCGGAACCGGTCGCCGTCGGCGGCGTACTCGGTGCCGCGCGCGTAGGTGGAGCCGTCGTAGCTCCACGACGTGGTGTGCTCGGGGCTGAAGACGGCCGAGAACTGCCGGGCCGGGCGGGCGCCGTCGACGCCGTCGACGCCCTTCCCCGCCGAGCCCCACGGCAGGTAGCTGGCCGGCACGCGGGCCAGGTCGGCCAGGTCGGCGGCCGCGGCCCGCAAGTCGATCATCAGGTCGTACGGCGCCGAGCGCGAGCTGTCGCGCGACCAGCCGGCGCCCTGGCCCTCCTCGCGGAACGGGACGTCGGTGTTGCGCATCCGGTCGAGGGTGCCCGGGGCGCCGCCGCTCGCGATGACGACGCCGTGGGCGGGCTTGACGATGCCGATGTCGGTGGCCCGCAGGGAGCGGACCGGGCCCACCTGGTCGGGCACGCGCTCGTAGTAGAGCGCGGCGAGCCGGGTGCTGCCGCCCTCGACGAGCTCCTCGGTGACGAGGTCGGCATCGCCCAGGCCGACCTGCGGCTGGCTGGAGGAGGAGTTGTCGACCTTGACGACGAGCACCGGCCGCTCGGGCGTGCCGCCGTCGCCGACCTTGCGACCGGTCAGCGGCCACAGCGCCGCGAGCTCGGACCCGCCCTCGACGGGCTGCGACGCGGGCGGCTCGTCGGAGGACGACCCGCCGTCGTCGCACGCGGTCAGCGTCAGCGTCAGGCAGGCGGTCAGCGCGAGGGCGAGCCGGGTGCGGGAGCGCGAGGTGGGTCGCATGCGGCCAGTCTCACCCTCCCGCGCCCCGGAACCGCGCAACGGCACCCGCGAGGTGTCGAGAATTCTCCATCGCTTCGCTTGACTATCGCGCGGGCGTCGCCGACCCGCCTCAGACCTTGGCGCCGCCGTCGACGTAGAGCGTCTGCCCGGTGATGTACGACGCCTCGTCGCTGCACAGGAACGCGGCGGCCGCCGCGATGTCCTCGGGGAAGCCCACCCGCTTGACGGGGTTGGCCTCGGCCGCCGCGGTGCGGAAGTCCTCGACGCTCATGCCGACCCGGCGGGCGGTGTCGTCGGTCATCTCGGTGGCGATGAAGCCCGGCGCGATGGCGTTGGCGTTGACGCCGAACTTGCCCAGCTCGAGCGCCAGCGTGCGGGTGAAGCCCTGCACACCGGCCTTGGCGGCGGAGTAGTTGGCCTGACCGCGGTTGCCGTTGGCCGAGACGCTCGAGAGCCCCAGGACCTTGCCGTACTTCTGGTCGACGAAGTGCTTCTGCACTGCCTGCGTCATCAGGAAGGCGCCCTTGAGGTGCACCCCCATGACGGCGTCCCAGTCGGACTCGCTCATCTTGAACAGCAGGTTGTCGCGGGTGATGCCGGCGTTGTTGACCAGCACGTGCACACCGCCGAGCTCGTCGACGACCCGCGCGACGGCGGCCTGGGCGGACCCGGCGTCGGCCACGTCGCACCCGATCCCGACGGCCTTCGCGCCCTCGACCACGGGCAGCCCCTCGGCGGTCTCCTGCGCCTGGGCCTCGTCGAGGTCGAGCACGGCGACGGAGGCGCCCTCCTCGGCGAAGCGCGCCGCGATGGCCGCGCCGATGCCTCGTGCCGCCCCCGTGACGATCGCGACCCTGCCGTCGTAGCGCCCCATGCTGCCTGTCTCCTCGTTGCTCGTGGTCGTGCTGACGGGCACCAAGTTACTCGCCGGTCAACTACAGCGCGGCGGCGACCCGTGCGGCGTACCCGTCACGCTCGGCGACGTCGTCGTAGCGGGTGCGGGGCCAGAAGAAGCCGCGCAGGCCGTCGCCCTTGGTGCGCGGCACGACGTGGCAGTGCAGGTGGGGCACCGACTGAGACACGGTGTTGTTCATCGCCACGAACGACCCCTGGGCCCCCAGCGCCTCGACCACCGCGACCGACGTGCGCTGCACCAGCGCGAAGAAGTCGTCGCGCAGCGCCGCGGGGAGATCGGGCAGCGTCTCGTGGTGCTCGGCCGGCACCACGAGCACGTGGCCCTTGAACAGCGGCCGGGTGTCGAGGAAGCCGACGAAGCGGTCGTCACGGTGGACGACCGCCGCCTCCGCCTCACCCGCGACGATCGCGCAGAACACGCACGAGCGAGGCATCAGCTCAGCTGCTCGGGCTCCACGTCGGACTTGTGGCCCTCGTCGGAGCCGACCGGGTCTCCCCCGCCGTCGGAGTGCTCGTGGCGGGCGGCCGCGGGCAGCAGCCGGATGACGACGCCCTTCGACGTGGGGCAGTTGCTGTGCTCGGCCGAGGAGTCGAGCGGGATCAGCGGGTTGGTCTCGGGGTAGTACGCCGCCGCGCAGCCGCGCGGGGTGTCGTACTCGACGATCCGGAACGACGGCGCGCACCGCTCGCTGCCGTCCTCCCACTCGCTGACCAGGTCGACCATGTCGCCGTCGTCGAAGCCCCGGTCGGCGATGTCGTCACGGTGCAGGAAGATCACCCGGCGACCGTTCTCGATGCCGCGGTAGCGGTCGGACAGGCCGTAGATCGTGGTGTTGAACTGGTCGTGGCTGCGCATGGTCTGCAGCAGCAGGCGGCCCTCGGGCACGTGCAGCACCGACAGCGGCACCTCGCTGAAGATGCCCTTGTCGGCCTTCGTCGGGAAGGTGCGGCTGTCGCGCGGCGGGTGCGGCAGCACGAAGCCGCCGGGCTGGTCGACCTTCTCGTCGTACGCCGCACAGCCCGGGACGACCTGCGCGACCGCCCGACGGATCTCGGAGTAGTCGGCGCGGTAGCGGCTCCACGGCACGACGTGGTCGGTGCCGAGGGTCGCCTCGGCGATGGAGCAGACGATGTCGACCTCGGAGCGCAGGTGCTTGCTGGTCGGCTTGAGCGGGCCCCGGGAGGCGTGCACCGCGGACATGGAGTCCTCGACCGTGACGCGCTGCTCCCGGCCGCCGGTCATGTCCCTCTCGCTGCGGCCGAGCGCCGGGAGGATGAGGGCGGTGTCGCCGCAGCGGGCGTGGGAGCGGTTGAGCTTGGTCGAGACCATGACCGTCATGTCGACGTTCTCCATGGCCGCCTCGGTGACCTCGGTGTCGGGAGCGGCGGAGACGAAGTTGCCGCCCATGCCGAGGAAGAAGCGCACCTTGCCGTCGCGCATGGCCCGGATCGAGTCGACGGTGTCGAGACCGTGCTCGCGCGGCGGCTCGATGCCGTGGTGGTCGGCCAGGGCGTCGAGGAAGTGGTCGGGGACCTTCTCCCAGATGCCCATCGTGCGGTCGCCCTGCACGTTGGAGTGGCCGCGCACGGGGCACAGGCCGGCGCCGGGCTTGCCGATGTTGCCCTGCATGAAGGCGACGTTGACGAACTCCTTGATCGTGCCGACGGAGTTGCGCTGCTGGGTGATGCCCATCGCCCAGCAGTGCACGGTGGCCTTGGACTGCACGAGCATCTCGGCGGCCTCGCGGATCTGCTCCTCGCTCAGGCCGGTGGCGCGCAGCACGAAGTCCCAGTCGAGGTCCTCGACCTGCGCGAGCCAGGCGTCGTAGCCGACGGTGTGCTCGGCGATGAAGTCGTGGTCGACCACACCCCCCTCCGCCCTGTCGCGCTCGAGCAGGACGGCGGCGATGGCACGCCACAGCGCGAGGTCGCCGTTGACCCGGACGGGCAGGTAGAGGTCGGCCAGCCCCTGGCCGACGAGCACGCCCTTGGGCGTCTGGGGGTTCTTGAACTTGAAGAGACCGGCCTCGGGCAGCGGGTTGATCGCGAGGATCTTGGCGCCGTTCTGCTTGGCGATCTCGAGGGCGCTGAGCATCCGCGGGTGGTTGGTGCCGGGGTTCTGGCCGGAGACGACGATCAGCTCGGCGACATGGATGTCGTGCAGGCTCACCGACCCCTTGCCGATGCCGATGGTCTCGGCGAGCGCCACCGAGGTCGACTCGTGGCACATGTTGGAGCAGTCGGGCATGTTGTTGGTGCCGTAGCTGCGCGAGAACAGCTGGTAGGCGTACGCCGCCTCGTTGGAGACCTTGCCCGAGGTGTAGAAGACCGCCTCGTCAGGGTCATCGAGCCCGCGCAGGTGCTCACCGATCAGGGCGAAGGCCTCGTCCCAGCCGATCGGCTCGTAGTGGGTGCCGCCGGCCCGCTTGACGACCGGGTGCACGAGCCGGCCCTGGTGGCCGAGCCAGTAGTCGGTCTTGGTGGCGAGGTCGGCGACGGAGTGCTCGGCGAAGAACTCGCGGCTGACGGTGCGGGTGACCGCCTCCTCGGCGACCGCCTTGGCGCCGTTCTCGCAGAACTCCGCGGGGTGCCGGTGGCCCGGCTCGGGGTCGGGCCACGCGCAGCCCTGGCAGTCGAAGCCGCCGACCTGGTTGAGCTTGAGCAGGCTCCTGGCCGTCTTCCAGGGCCCCATCTCCTCGATGGACCGCTTCATCGCGACCGTGACGGCGGTGGCGCCGGCCGCAGCGTGCTTGCGGCGGTGGACCTCCAGCTTGCTCTCGTCGATGTCCTCGACCGGTGCCTTGCGCAGCGACATGGCTCAGGTGTACCCCAGTGGGCCCAGCATCAGCGCGCGGCACCCTGCTCGACCACGACCTCGTCGGGCTCGGACTGCTCCCGCGCGCCGGTGCGCTCCGCTCCGGCGCCGGCGGCGACCACGAAGCCGATGCCGAGCACGGCGAGCGGCGTCGGCACCTGGCCGAGCACCGCCAGGCCGACGAGCAGCGCGAACGCCGGCTCGAGGCTCATCAGGGTGCCGAAGGCGGCCGTGGTCAGCCGGCGCAGCGCGAGCAGCTCGAGGGTGAACGGGAAGACCGGCAGCAGCAGCGCGAGGCCCAAGCCCACCAGCCACAGCTCGGGAGTCATCACGGGGAGCGTCGCGGGACCCGCGACGAGGCCCGCGACGAGGCCGGCGACGGGCATCGAGACCGACAACCCGCCGATGCCCGCCACCTGGTCGCCGACCCGCTGCGTCAGCAGGATGTACGCCGCCCAGCACCCGGCCGCGGCGAGCGCGAAGGCGACGCCGACGGGGTCGGCCGTGCCGCGCCACGGCTCGGTCAGCAGCAGCACCCCGGCCCCGGCGAGCGCCGGCCACACCCAGCGACCGCTCCCCCGGCCCCGCAGCACCGCCACCCCGAGGGGGCCCAGGAACTCCAGGGCGCTGGCCGTGCCGAGCGGCAGGCGCGCGACGGCCTGCATGAACAGCATTGTCACACCGGCGGTCACCAGCCCGAGCAGCACCGCGACCAGCAGCGACTCGCGCGTCCAGCGCACCCGCCACGGCATGCCGACGACGAGCAGCAGGAGGCCGGCCCAGGTCAGCCGCAGCCACGCCGCGCCCTCGGGGCCGAGCACGTCGATCAGCCCGACGGACACGGCGAGGCCGAGCTGGACGCTGAGCATCGAGGCGCACGCCATCGCGGCGCCGGCGCGGGCGGGACCCAGGGTGCGTGCACTCACCCGGTCAGTGGACACGCCGTCGACCGTCCGCGTCCACGTGACATCGCTTCACGTGTCGTCCACGAATGCGGGACGATGGCGGCATGGACCCCCACCGGCTGCGGCTGCTGCTCGACCTGTCCCGCCTGGGCTCGATGCGCGAGGTCGCCGAGGAGCGCCGCCTGTCGACCTCGGCGGTCTCGCAGCAGCTGGCGGCCCTCGCCCGCGAGGCGGGCACGCCGCTGCTCGAGCCCGTCGGGCGTCGGGTGCGCCTGACGCCGGCGGGCCGGCGGCTCGCCGACCACGCGGTGCGCATCCTCGCCGCCGTCGACGCCGCCCGGCTCGACCTCGACCCGGGCTCGGAACCCGTCGGCACCGTCAGGGTGGGTGGCTTCGCCACGGCCGTGCGACGTGCGCTGCTCCCGGCGCTGCCGGCACTCGCCGCCGACCACCCCGGGGTGCGGGTCGTCGTCAGCGAGTACGAGCCGCAGGAGGCGTTCGCGCTGCTGCTGCGCGACGACCTCGACCTCGCGCTGACCTACGACTACGACCTCGCCCCGGCGCTGCTGCCCGCCGACGTCGTCGCGGCCGCGCTGTGGCGCTCCCCCTGGGGCCTCGGCGTGCCGGCCACGGCCGTCGCCGCCGACCAGGAGTCGGTCGACCTGCGCGACTGGGCCACCAGCGACTGGATCCTCAACTCCCGCAACACCGCCGACGAGGAGGCCGTGCGCACCCTCGCCAACCTCGCGGGGTTCACGCCGCGCACGACCCACTTCATCGACAGCCTCGAGCTCGTCGAGAGCCTCGTGGTCGCCGGGCTGGGGGTGGGGCTGCTGCCGCTCGACCGTCGTCCGGCGGCGGGGGTGCGGGTGCTGCCGATCGCCGGCCGCGGCGTCGAGCTCACGTCGTACGCCGTGACCCGTCGCGGCCGCGAGCAGTGGTCGCCGCTGCGCACCGTGGTGGAGCGCCTGCACCGCTGAGCGGCGGGCGTGCGCGCTGGCGCTCGCGGGTACGTTGCTCGGGACGCCTGACGCCACCCCGACCCCGAACCAGCCCCGAGGAGACTCCCGTGCTGATCCGCCGTGTCCCGCTCGCCGTCGCCGCTGCCGCCGGCGCGCTCGTGCTCTCCGCCTGCGACCCGTTGGGTGGGGACGGCCCGGGCCACGGCTACTACTACACCCCCGGGGAGGGGGGCGAGGAGGCCGAGGGTGCCGCGGCCGAGGGCGGCAGCACCGAGGGGGTGAGCGTCCCGATGCTGACCGTCGACGGCACCGAGATCGGTACCGTCACCCTGGCCGAGGAGGAGGACCACGTCGTGGTCTCCGCCGAGCTCACCGGCCTGCCGCCCGGCGGCTTCCACGGCTTCCACCTGCACCAGACCGGTCAGTGCGAGCCCGAGAGCGCCGCGCCGGGCGAGCCCGGCGAGACCGGGGCGTTCCTCTCATCCGGCGGCCACGTCGCCGAGGAGGGCGAGCAGCACGGCGATCACGCCGGCGACATGCCGCCGGTGCGGGTGACCGAGACCGGTGACGCGGTGCTCGAGCTGCACCTCGACACCGTGACGATGGCCGACCTGATGGACTTCGACGGCACGGCCGTGATGCTGCACGCCGACCCCGACAACCTGGCCAACATCCCCGGGCGCTACGCCGGTGGCCCCGACGAGGAGACGCTGACCACCGGCGACGCCGGCGACCGCATCGCGTGCGGCGTCGTCGAGGCGGGCGAGTAGACCCCACCGGCACGCACGAGGGCCCCGCGACCACCAGGTCGCGGGGCCCTCGTCGTCGTGGACGGTCGGGCTAGCGGTCGACCCGGACGACGCCGAAGTCCTGGTCGAGCTCGACGGTGACGTCGTCGTCGTCGTCGCCCGTGCGGCGCTCGACCTCGACCTCGTAGACGTGGTCCTCGTCCGCGTCGGCGTAGGTCGACTCGGTGACGCGACCGCCGCCGACCTCGTCGAGCGCGGCGCGCTCGGCCTGGCGCTTGACCGAGCCCTCGAGTGGGGTGTCGTCGTCGACGCGCGGCGACGCGCTGGTGTCGTCGCTCGGCGACGGGCTGGCCGACTCGCTGCTGTCGTCGCTGCTGTCGTCGCTGCCGTCGTCGCCGCTGTCGTCGCCGGAGGCGCCGCGGCCCTGCTGCGAGAGCACGTTGTCGATCTCGCCCTGGTTGAGCACCTCGAAGTCGTCGTCGAGCTCGACGTCGACGTCGGCGCCGCTGTCGAGGCCCACCTCGACGTTGTAGGCGGCGGTCTCGTCGCCGTCGGCCTCGTCGACCTCGACCACGCGGCCCTCGCCGACCGCGGCGAGCGCGGCCTCGGAGGCCTGTTCGCGGTCGTCGTCCGAGATGCCGCCGCAGGCGGTGAGCAGGAGGCCGGAGGTGGCTGCACCGGCGAGGGACACCATGAGTCGGTTGCGCGTCATGGACCCACCGTGCCCTCGGGGAGTGAGAGTGACGTGAGCCCCGGATGAGAGGGCTCTCACGCCGTGGGGTGGTGGTCGAGCCGGCCCGCCGCGTCGCACGACGTCGCGGCCGGGGTGCCACTGACGGTGCAGTGGCTGAAGTGGGTCACCTCCGGCTCCGACGGCCCGGATCCCGTGTCCTCCAGCACCTCGTCGCGGATGGTCGTCGCCGCCACCACGCCCGCCAGTACGAGCAGTCCGACCGACATCCACACCGCGCGCTCGAAGCCCGCGGCGAAGACCACCGGGTCGGCGTACGACGCCCCCGCGAGGCCGGCGACCACCGGCACCGCCGCGACGCTGACCAGGCCGCCGGTGCGGGCGACCGCGTTGTTGACGCCCGAGGCGAGCCCCGCGTGCTCGGCGGGGGCGGCCGCGAGCGCGGTGGCGGTGAGCGGCGCCACCATGGCGGCGAGCCCGAGGCCGAAGACCAGCACGGCGGGCAGCACGTCGGCGGCGTACGACGCTCCCGGGCCGATGCGCAGCAGCAGCGCGGCCCCGAGCGCCGCCACCAGGGGTCCGACGCTCATCTGCCGCCGGGGGCCGATGCGGGCGGCCAAGGCCCCGGAGCGCGACGAGAGCAGCAGCATCACCACGGTGACCGGGAGCAGCGCGGAGCCCGCGGCGACCGGCCCGAAGCCCGCCACGACCTGCAGGTGCAGCACCAGCAGGAAGAACACGACGCCGAGCCCGCCGTAGACGAGCAGGGTCACCAGGTTGGCGGCGGTCAGCTGGCGCGAGGCGAAGACCCCGAGCGGCAGCATCGGGTGGGGCGTGCGGTGCTCGTGCAGCACGAAGCCGAGGAGCACGGCGAGGCCGACGAGCCCCGTCGCCAGCACGACGCCGTCGGCCCCGGACTCCCCCGCCCGGATCAGGGCGTAGCTCACGCCCGCGAGGCCGGCCACGGCGAGTGCCGACCCGAGCCAGTCGACGGGGCGGCCGTCGGAGCCGGTGTCGTGGGTCTCCGGCACGTGGCGCAGCGTCACGACCACCACGACGGCCGCCAGTGGCGCGTTGACGAGGAAGACCCACCGCCACGACGCGACGTCGACGAGCCAGCCGCCGAGCAGCGGCCCGATCGCGGTGGCGACGCCTCCCAGTCCCGACCACGCACCGATCGCCCGCGCCCGGTCGGAGGCGCGGAAGAGCACCTGCAGCAGGGCCAGGCTGCCCGGCGTCAGCAGGGCCCCGCCGACCCCCTGCAGCGCCCGCGCGCCCACCAGCACCTCGACCGTCGGCGCCAGCCCGCAGGCCAGCGAGGCGACGGCGAACCACACCACGCCCACCAGGAAGACCCGGCGCCGACCGAACCGGTCGCCCAGCGTGCCGCCGGTGAGGATGAACGCCGCGAGGGTCAGGGCGTACGCCGTCACTGTCCACTGCAGCGCCGTGAAGTCGGCCCCGAGGTCCTCACCGATCGTCGGCAGCGCGACGTTGACGACGGTGGCGTCGATCCCGGCCAGCGCCGAGCCGAGGATCGCCGCGAGCAGCACCCAGCGCCCCTGCGCGGTCGGGAGCCGCAGCTCGCCCGCCCGCTGGTCTTCCGTCACGGGCTCATGGGAGCACACCGGGTCGGGGCTCGCGAACACAGTGAACAGAACCTGTCCGAGCCCCCCGGCTGTGTGACGTACTGCACACGTCTCGGGCGCTCCAGCGCTCACCCCTGGAGGAGGACCACGTGCGACCCACCACCCTGATCAGCAGCCTCGTCACCAGCCTGGTCACCAGCCTGGCCGTCGGCGCCGGCCTGCTGGCCGCGTCCCCGCCCGCCGGGGCCGCCGTCGACCCGCCGCGGCCCGCGGCCTGCCCGGAGCAGGTCGCCGGCGTCGCCGACTGCTGGACCGGCCGCGACGCCGCCGGCGCCTTCTACGCCTTGGCCGTGCCGAAGGAGTGGAACGGCGACCTCGTCGTGCACGCGCACGGCGGGCCCGACCTCGACGACCCGGTCGACGCCGCCCGCAGCCTCGACGACCTCGGTCGCTGGTCGGTGATGGTGCGCGAGGGCTACGCATGGGCGGGGTCGACGTACCGGCGCGGCGGCTACGGCGCGCGGATGGCCGCCGCCGACACCCAGTCGGTACGACGTACCTTCGTCGCCCGCTTCGGCGAGCCCGGCCGCACCCTGCTGCACGGCCAGTCGTGGGGCGGTGACGTCGCGGCGAAGCTCGCCGAGACCGACGGCGACGCCTACGACGGCGTGCTGCTGACCAACGGCGTGCTCGCCGGGGGCAGCCGCGGCTACGACTACCGCGTCGACCTGCGCGCGGTCTACCAGTACTACTGCCGCAACCTGCCCCGGCCCAGCGAGCCGCAGTACCCCGTCTGGCAGGGCCTGCGACCGGGCTCGACGCTGACCAGCACCGGGCTGCGGAGCCGGCTGCAGGAGTGCACCGGCTACCAGTCCGCACCCGCCGAGCGCACCGCGCTGCAGCAGCGCAACCTCGACGACATCCTCGGTGTCACCCGCATCCCCGAGCGGACCCTCGAGTCGCACCTGCGCTTCTCGGTCTTCACCTTCCGCGACATCGTCGCCGAGCGGCTCGATGGGCGGAACCCCTTCACCAACCGCGGCGTGCGCTACACCGGCTCGCACGACGACCGCGCCCTGAACCGCGGCGTCGAGCGCTTCCGCGCCGACCCCACCGCCGCACGCGACCTCTCGTGGGACAGCGACCTCACCGGCCGCACTACGCTGCCGACGCTGACCCTGCACGCCGTCGACGACCCGACCGCCTTCGTCGAGCACGAGTCGGCCTACCGCGAGACCCGGGAGGGCGCCCGGACCGCGTCGTCGCTGGTGCAGGTCTCCACGCGCGAGTCGGAGCACAGCGCGCTCAGCGACTCCGTGTATGCCGCAGCGCTGCGGTCGCTGGCCCGGTGGAGCACCGGCGGGGCGAGGCCGACGCCCGCCGGGGTGCTGCGCACCTGCCGCGCAGCCGACGCGACGTACGGCGCGGGCTGCTTCGTCGACCCGGCGTACCGCCCCGCGTCGTACGCCAGCCGCGTCGAGCCGCGCCCCGGCGGCCGGACGTGGCCCGCGCTGACGGCGAGCGAGGAGCGCCGGTGGAGCCGGGTGCCCGGGGTCGGCATCGCCCCCTGAGGGGTACGCCTCCCGGGTGAGCGACGCCGACCTGCACTTCTACCTCGATCCCGTCTGCCCCTTCGCGTGGATGACGAGCCGCTGGGTGCGGCTGGTGCAGGCGCAGCGCGACTACGCCGTCGACTGGAGGTTCATCTCGCTGCGCCTGCTCAACGCCGACGTCGACTACGACAGTCACTTCCCACCGGAGTACGAGGCCGGCCACACCGCCGGCCTGCGGCTGCTCCGGGTGCTGCACCGCGTGCGGGAGGAGCACGGGCGCGAGGCCGTCGACCCGCTGTACGTCGCCCTGGGCGCGCGTGTCTTCGAGTCCGACCCGGTGCCGACCCCCGAGGCGGGTCAGCCCGACGTGCGCGGCACCGCCGACTTCCTCGCACCCGCGCTCGCCGAGGCCGGGCTGCCCGCCGACCTCGTCGACGCGCTCGACGACACCTCCCGCGACGCCGCGCTCCGGGCCGAGACCGACAAGGCGCTGTCGCTGACCGGCAAGGACGTCGGCACCCCCATCCTGCACGTACGCCCGCCCGTCGGCCTCGCCTTCTTCGGCCCCGTCATCTCCCGGCTTCCGAGCGAGGCGGACGCCGTCGAGCTGTGGGAGCACGTCGTCGGCCTGGCGTCCTTCCCCGGCTTCGCCGAGCTCAAGCGCAGCCTGCGCGAGCTCCCGCAGCTGCGCGGCCTCGGCGTCGACCCCGACGTCGTCGGCGTCACCGAGGACTGGCACGGCGGCAGCCGGCGGCAGAAGAAGTAGCCCGGAGAAGCAGGCCGACACGACGACAGCCGCCCCGACGTGGTCGGGGCGGCTGTCGTGAGGGCTGGTGGAGCTGGCGGGAATCGAACCCGCGTCCTAGAGCGCAGTGCCAGGTCTTCTCCGGGTGCAGTTCGTGGTGTCGCTTTTCTCGGCCCCGGCGCTCCCACGAACAGGTCGCCGACGGGCTCAGTCAGGATGGAGTCCCGACCACCCCTCCTGACAGAGAGTGGTCAGCAAGTCCTCTAGATGACGTCAGGGTCCGGGACGAGGACGGATGCCCGGTCTGACGCTTCGGTCACTGCTCAGGCAGCGAGAGCGAAGTCAGTGCGCTTGGAGTCGGCACTTGTGGTTTCCAACGGTCGTTTACGAGATGACGTTGGCTTCTCGACCCGCTTCTCCTGGGACGAACGTCCCCAGTCGAAACCAATCAGCCCCTCTTGAGTTGTACGACGCCACTGTAACGGCCCGCACCGACGACGGCATTCCCGTTGCGGGTCGGCCGCGTCGTGCGACGCTGTCCGACGTGCGCCGCTGCCCCCGCCTCCTGCTGCTCCTCGTGCTGCTCCTGGTGGGCCCGGCGCTGCCGACGGCCGCCGCGGACGACGTGACGCCGTTCCCCGTCGGCGCCGACGCCGACTACCAGCTCGGCGGGCCGCGGGCGGTGCCCGAGCGCGTCGGCATCGTGGTGCGCGACCGTGGCGAGGACCCGACGCCGCAGGCCGAGGGCCGCTTCGACGTCTGCTACGTCAACGCCTTCCAGACCCAGCCCGACGCGCGTGCCTCCTGGAAGCGGCGCTGGGACCTCGTGCTCAAGAAGGGCGGCAGGCCGGTCGTCGACTCTGCCTGGGGCGAGTGGCTGCTCGACCTGCGCACGGCGGCGAAGCGACAGCGCCTCGCCCGGATCGTCGGAGGGTGGGTCGAGGACTGCGCCGACGCGGGCTACGAGGCGGTCGAGCTCGACAACCTCGACTCCTGGACCCGCAGCAAGCGGCTGCTGACGAAGCGCCAGGCCCTCGCGTACGCCGCCCTGCTCACCGCCCGCGCCCACGAGGCCGGGCTCGCCGTCGCGCAGAAGAACGCCGCCGGGGTCGACGGCACCCGGGTCGGCTTCGACTTCGCGGTCGCCGAGGAGTGCGGTCGCTACCGCGAGTGCGCGGCGTACACCGACGTCTTCGGCGACGCCGTGGTCGCGGTGGAGTACCGCCGCGCCGACTTCGCCTGGACCTGCGCGCGCTTCGGCGACCGGCTGCCGGTGGTGCTGCGCGACCGCGACGTCACCCCCGCCGGCGTGCGGGAGTGGTGCTAGGCCTCCTCGAGCCCGAACAGCTCGGCGCCGTTGTGCCACAGCACGCGGCGCAGCCAGTCGGGGCCGAGCCCGTCGTGGCGCTCCCGCAGCGCCACGACGCCCTCGAGCTGCTCGCGGTAGGGGTAGGGGATGGTCGGGAAGTCGCTGCCGAACAGCACCCGCTCCCCCAGGTCGGCGAGCCGCACGAGCAGGTCGTCGGGGTAGTCGGAGGCGACGTCGTCGAAGAACGAGGTGAACACCATCGTGGTGTCGAGCCGCAGCGTCGCGTGCCGCTCGACGAGCGCGAGGAAGTCGGCGTACTCCGGCGCGCCCATGTGGGCGACCACGACGGGCACCCGCGGGTGCCGGCGCAGCAGCCGCTCGAGGTGCTCGGGGCCGGTCCAGGCGTTGGGCACCGGGCCGGACCCGACGTGGGTGACGACGGGCACCTGCGCCTCGGCCAGCAGCCCCCAGGTGTCGTCGAGCAGCGGGTCGTCGAGCGCGAACTCCCCCACCTGGGTGTGGATCTTGAGCGCCTGGGCGCCCTGCTCGAGCGCGTCGGCGACGTACGCCGCCACTCCCTGCTCGGGGTAGAAGGTCGCCGAGGCCAGACACTCCGGCACCCCGGCCGCGAAGTCGCGCGACCACTCGTTGAGCCACGGGGCGATGCCGGGCCGGTGGGCGTAGGGCAGCGTCGGGAAGGCCTTCACGCCGAGCTCGCGCAGCTGCTCGACCCGCTGCTCGTGGGGGTAGCGGTAGCGGATCGGCCACGGCCGCCCGATCTTGGGCCCGGCTGCGTCGAACACCGCCCACACCCGGTCCTGCAGCTGCTGCGGCAGGAAGTGGACGTGGGCGTCGACGACGCCGGGCAGCCCGAGGTCGAGCAGCAGGTCGGCGACCGGCGGCTCGTCCTCGGGCAGCGCCGTCATGGACGCACCCTCAGCCCATCCCCTTGAGGTGGCGACCGAGTGCCTCCTGCTTCTCGCGGTTGGCCTGACGCTCGGCGATCGCGTGGCGCTTGTCGTAGGACTTCTTGCCGCGCGCGAGCGCCAGCTCGACCTTGGCCTTGCCGTCCTTGAAGTAGAGCGCCGTCGGGATCAGCGTGTAGCCGCGCTCGTCGACGCGGCTCTGCAGCCGGTCGATCTCGGCGCGGTGCAGCAGCAGCTTGCGGCGGCGCCGCGGCTCGTGGTTGGTCCAGGTGCCCTCGGTGTACTCCGGGATGTGCACGCCGAGCAGGTAGGCCTCGCCGTCCTCGATCTCGGCGAACCCGTCGACCAGGGTCGCCCGGCCCGCCCGCAGCGACTTGACCTCGGTGCCCTGCAGCACGAGCCCGGCCTCGTAGGTGTCGTCGATGTGGTAGTCGTAGCGCGCCTTGCGGTTCTGCGCGACGACCTTCTGGCCTTTCTCCCGGGGCATGAGGCCAGTGTCTCAGGTGGGGTCTCGACGGGCTCGACCAGCGAAGGCCTACAGGTACTTCATCGGGTCGACCGGGGTGCCGTTCTCGAGCACCGTGAAGTGCAGGTGGCAGCCCGTCGACCAGCCCGTGCTGCCGGAGTAGCCGACGACCTGGCCGCGCGAGACCCGCTGGCCGCTGCCGACGGCGTAGCCGGAGAGGTGGTTGTAGACCACGGTGAGGTTGCGGCCGTTGACCTGCCCGACGTCGAGGTAGAGCCGGTTGCCGTAGACGTCGCTCCACCGCCGCGAGATCACGGTGCCGGACGCCACCGCGACGTTGGCGGTGCCGCAGGGGGCGCTGAAGTCGGTGCCGTCGTGCAGGCCGTAGTAGCCGTAGATGGGGTGGGTGCGGTAGCCGTACGGCGAGGTGATGCCGCCGGGCACCGGCCGGGCCAGCAGCCCGCCCGCGTCGCCCCGGAAGCCGCCCCGCTGCCGGGCCGAGCGCTGCAGGATGAGCCGCTTGATCGCCGCGGCCTGGGCCTCCGCCGCTTGGAGCGCACGCTGGTCGGCCGCCTTGACGCGTACGGCGTCCGACCGTGCGGCCCGGCTCTGCCCGACGAGCGCCTCGACCTCGCCGGCGACCTGCTGGGCCTGCGCCTCGAGCTCCTGGCGACGCTCGAGCGTGGCGGCGGCGCGCTCGCGCTCCTCCGCGACCCGCTCGGTGGCCACCTGCACGCGGGCCTCCTGCACCGTGAGGTCCTTGCGCGCCTGCGTCAGCTCGGCGAGCACGACGGTCTGGCGGTCCATCAGCGCGGTGGCGGTGTTGAGCTGGCTGGTGGCCTCGGCGGGGTCCTGCGAGGTGAGCATCACCGAGAGCCCCATCAGCTGCGGGTCGCCCTGGGCGTACATCGAGGCGGCGAGCCGGCCGATGTCACCCTGCTGCGAGCGGACCTTCTCGCGGGCCTCCGCGAGGTCGGCCCGCGCCTGCTCGAGCTCGGCCTCGACGGCGGCGAGCCGCCCGGCCATGGTGGCGTCGTAGGCGCGCGCGTCGGAGAGCTCGGAGCGGGCGGTGCCGAGCCGGTCCTCGGCACCGCTGAGCCGGTCGCGGGCCGCGTCGAGACGGCGCTCTGCCGCCGTCACGCGCTTGCTCGACTCCTGCAGCGCGCCCTCCGCGCGGTCGACCTGGCTGCGCGCCTTCTCCTCGCGGTCGCGCAGGTCGTCTGCGCCGGCGCTGGGCACGACGAGCGTGCTGGTCAGCGCCAGGACGGCGCCCGCCGCGAGCGTGCGGACCAGCAGGCCAGGGGCGGGACGAGTCACCGAGAACCTCATCGCCGCGCCCTCAGACCTTGAGGTACTTGCGGGTCATCACGAGCGTCGGCAGCAGCGTGAGCGCGAGCCCGAGGGCTGCCACCCCGCCGATCGCGGTGACCGAGTCGGACCAGTCGACCCACTCCACGATCGTCGACGACGGGCGCAGCATGCCGTAGATGACGACGTACATGAAGGTCAGCATCGCCCCGGCCGCGAGCCCCACGCCGATGAGCGCGGCGACGAGCGTCTCCATGAGGAACGGCAGCGAGATGTAGAGCCGCGACGCCCCCACCAACCGCATGATGCCGATCTCCTTGCGGCGGGCGTAGGCGGCCATGCGGATCGTGTTGCCGACCTGCATCACCGCGGCGACGAGCAGGAAGCCGGCGACCGCGATCGCGCCCCACTTCATCACCGTCATCCAGAAGTAGATCGGCTTGAGCACCTCGCGCAGGTCGCGCACGGCGGCGACCCCGGTCTGCTCGCTGAGCGCGCCCTTGATGCCCTGGAACTCCTCCGGGTCCTTCAGCTTGACCCAGTAGGACTCCTGCATGTCCTTGGCCGTCACCGTGGAGTAGATCTCGCGGTCCTGCGACTCCTTCGACAGGTAGACGTCGCGCCAGGTCTCGAACGCCTTCTCCTTGCCCTGGAAGTAGAACGACGCCACCTCGGGGCTGTCGGCGATGATGCCCTCGATCTTCGCCTTCTCGGCGGCCGTCACCTCGCCGTCGCAGGTGGCGACCTGGCTGTTGGCGTTGCACATGAAGACGGTGATCTGGAGCTTGTCGCCCCAGAACGCCTCGGCCTTCTCGGCCTGGGAGTTCAGCAGCAGGCCCATCCCGACGAGGGTGAGCGAGACGAAGATCGTCACCACGAGGGCGACCGACATGGAGACGTTGCGACGCAGACCCGTACGGGTCTCGGAGAAGACGTAGCGGAGGTGCACGACGGGGCCCTTCTAGTACGTGTGGCCGTAGACGCCGCGGAGCTCGTCGCGCACGACGCGCCCGGCGTCGAGCTCGACGACCCGCTTGCGCATCTGGTCGACGACACCGACGTCGTGGGTGGCCATGAGCACCGTGGTCCCGGTGCGGTTGATGCGGTCGAGCAGCGTGGTGATGCCGACGCTGGTCTGGGGGTCGAGGTTGCCGGTGGGCTCGTCGGCGATGAGGATCTGCGGCCGGTTGACGAATGCCCGCGCGATCGCGACGCGCTGCTGCTCGCCGCCGGAGAGCTCGTCGGGGAAGCGCATCCCCATGCCGGCCAGCCCCACCATCTCGAGGGTCTCGGGCACCAGCCGGTCGATCTGGGCCTTGGGCTTGCCGATCACCTGCAGGGCGAAGGCGACGTTCTGCGAGACCGTCTTGGTCGGCAGCAGCCGGAAGTCCTGGAAGACCGTGCCGACCCGGCGCCGGTGCTTGGGCACGCCCCAGCGCAGCCGCCCGACGTCCTTGCCGCCCACCAGGACCTGCCCGCGGGCGGCCTTCATCTCGCGCAGCACCAGCCGCAGGAAGGTGCTCTTGCCGGAACCGGACTCGCCGACGAGGAAGACGAACTCGCCCTCGTCGACGATGACGTTGACGTCGTCGAGCGCCCGGGTGGCGTGGCCCGGGTAGATCGCGGTGACGTTCTCGAATCGGATCATCGCGTGGGGTGGCCGGAGCAGGGGACGGGGAAGACGCTCAGGGGGGAAGGGTCCGGCGCCTGGTCAGCGTAGGTGCACATCTCTACGGTGACGTGCATGTCGTGTTCCTCGGCCCGTCGCCGTGTCGTGGCTACCTGCGCCGTGCCGCTGCTGCTCCTCGCCGGCGCCTGCGCGGGCGGCGGGGAGGCCGACGAGGCGGCGCCCTCCCCCACCCCGACGACCCTCGCCGAGCTCGACACCTCGGGCCGCACGGTGCCGCGGCTGGAGTTCTGCGGGCTCGTGCCCGACGAGGCGGTCGACGCGGCGCTCGCGTCCTCCCCGGAGTCGGGCGAGGCTCGCGAGCCGGGCGACGAGTCCTACCAGGAGGTCGGCTGCACGTGGACGACCGGCGACGTCACGGCCCGGGCCTGGCTCTTCGCCCAGCCGGTCACCGCGGCGGTGGCCGAGCGCGCGGTCGTCGGGGCGGGCGAGCAGCGCGGCTGCCGGGTCGACGTCGAGGCGGCGGCGACGTACGGCGAGCCCGCGGTGGTGCAGCGCTGCCGCACGGCCGACGGCCCGAGGGTCCGGTACGCCGGTCTGCTCGGCGACACCTGGCTGACGTGCGAGCTGCAGGGACCGGGCGCACCGACTCGCGCCGAGGCGTGGTGCACCTCCGTGCTCGACGCGCTGCTCGCCGAGCGGTAGGAGTCGTGCACCGACGCGCGGCAACAGGCGACAACGACCCGTCGTGGCACTAGCGTCGCGGTGACGGCGCGCGCTCGGGCGTCGTGACGAGAGGACATCGCGTGACCCGTCGGACGCTCGCTGCCGCCAGCACCCTCGCCCTGCTCGCCTCGGGCCTCGCCGCCGGGCTCGGCGCGAGCCTCCCGACGGCCACGGCCGCGCCCCCCGGCGCCGCCCCGCAGGTGCAGGGCGGTGGGCTGGGGCTGGGGCTGCAGGCCGTGGTCGACGACGGCGAGGGCTCGACGACCCAGCGTGGCCGCCGGGCGCTGCTGGACCCGACGAGGCTGGCCGTGCGCGACGACGCCGGCCGGGTGCGGGTGACCGCGACGCCGCGGGCCGGTGTCGGTGCAGCGGCGTACGAGCGCCAGGCGCGCGCCGCCGGGCTCCGCGTCACCGCGTCCGAGCCCGACCTCGGCTCCCTCGAGGGCTTCGCCTCCCCCGACACCGTGCGCGAGCTCGCGGCGGCGCCGGAGACCGGGACGGTCGTCCTGTCGCCGCGACCGGTGACGCAGGCGGGGTCGGTCACGAGCAACGGCGTGCCCCTGCAGCGCGTCGACCGGGTCCTGCGACGTGGGGTCGACGGTCGCGGCCAGACCATCGGCGTGCTGTCGGACTCCTACGACACCGCTGCGACCGACGGGACCGGCGAGCCGCTGACGATCCGAGCCGCCGACGACGTCCGCTCCGGCGACCTGCCCGGGCGCGGCAACCCCCGCAACCGCCAGCCCGTGGTCGTGCTGGAGGACTACGACGAGCCCGCGACCGCCAGCGACGAGGGCCGCGGGATGCTGCAGATCACCCACGACGTCGCTCCGGCTGCGCGGCTGTGCTTCGCCACGGCGTTCAACGGCTTCCTGGGCTTCGCCGACAACGTGCGACGGCTCGCCGACCCCCGCGGGGGCTGCGGGGCCGACGTGGTCGTCGACGACGTGACGTACTTCGAGGAGCCCTTCTACTCCGACTCCCCCCTCAGCGACGCCATCGACGACGTGGCGGCCGACGGGGTGCACTACTTCTCCTCGGCCGGCAACAGCGGGGCCGACCAGGCCTGGGAGGGTGGGCTGCGCCTCGTGCAGCCCCGCGCCGCCACGGCCTCGGGCCTCGACTTGTCCGACGTGCCGCCCGAGCTGTACGCCGGCGGTCTGGCCGACCTCGACCAGGGCGCCGCGACCGACGTCTCGCAGGGCATCGCGGTCGGCGACGACGGCAGCCTGACCCTCAAGTGGGACGACCCCGACGACCGTGACGGCGCCGAGGTCTCCGAGCCCTGGTTCACCGCCTCCGGCGACGTCACCACCTCCGCCCCGGTCGACCTCGACGTCGACGTGCCCGCCTCCCGCGTCGGGCAGCAGACGCTGTTCACCGTCGACGGCGTGCCCTCGGGCTCCACCGACGTCGTGATCACGCTGACCACCCCGAGCGGTGAGGTCATCGGCCCCGTCGACACCGCCACCTCGCCCGAGGTCATCGGCCTGACCATCGCCGAGGCCGGTCGCTACCGGCTCCGGGTGGAGGCGTTCGACGCCAGCAGCGGCGGCCCGTTCACGGCGGAGGCGTCGCAGGTGGTCGAGCCGTCACTGGTCGGCACCGACCTCAACCTGATGTTCTTCGACGCCGACGGCGCCTTCCTCGGAGCCGTCGACGACGACAACACCCTGACCGGCCGCCCGCTCGAGCTCGGCGCCGTCGCCGCGAGCGGCGACCTCCAGGTCGCGGTGGGCCGATCCACCACGGGCCGCCCCACCGCGGGTCGGATCCAGCTGCAGCTGCTCGGCGACGGCGTGCTGACCGAGCACGTCGACCCGCTCGCGCCCTCGAGCTCGCCGCACTCCTACGCCCGCGGCGCCAGCGGCGTGGGGGCCTACAACGCCTTCCGGTCGCTCCTGCCCGAGAGCTTCACCTCGGCGGGCGGCGAGATCCCGGTGCGCTTCGACTCCTCCGGCCGACCGCTCCGCCGCACCGAGCTGCGTCGTACCCCGGCGATCTCCGGGGCCGACGGCGGCAACACCACCTTCTTCGTCGCCGACAGCGTCCGCGACGACGACACCCTGCCCAACTTCTTCGGCACCAGTGCGGCAGCGCCTCACGTCGCGGCGATCGCCGCCCTGGTGCAGCAGTCGAGGGGCCCGCTGCGGCCCGACCGCATGCGCGCCCGGCTGCAGCGCACCGCGTTCGAGCACGACCTCGACCCTGCGGCCAGCGGTGGCCGGGAGGACGGCCTGAGCCTCGAGGCCGCCGGCGGCGAGGGCGACGAGAACGCCGTCGCACCACCGGTCTCGATGGTCGACGACCGGTTCTTCCGCCTCTCCTACGACGGTCGGGTGCCGCTGCGCTCGGTCACCCTCCTGGGCGAGACCGCCTCGCCCACGGCGTACGGCGACCCCGACGGCAGGTCCGGCTCCTCCCGCTCGGCCGGCATCGTCTTCGACCCCCGGCCGACCAGCCTCGGCGAGCCCGGTGACTGGGGAGATGCGGGCTTCCCCTTCACCGTCGGGGCGACCAGCGGCGGCCTGCGCGCCGACCGCGTGTCGGCGTCGTACTCCCGCAGCGCCGGCGACGGGCAGTTCCGCCGTATGACGCTGAGCTTCGACGCGGGCGGGCTGCGCGACGGCCAGGCCCTGGCCTTCGGCATCGACCGTGACCTGGCCGTCTCGGAGACCTTCACCGCCGACGCCGGGAACAGCGCCGACGAGCTGGGCGGCGCGGTCGACCTGCCCTCCGGTGCCAGGCTGCGCGACGGCCTGGTCTTCGAGGCAGTGCGAGTCGACGGCCGCCGGTTCACCGGGGTCGTGCGCAACGAGCTCGGCAACGGGTTCACCGCGCTCGACGGGTTCGGTCTGGTCGACGCCGAGGCGGCGGTCGGGGGGCGCTGACCGACGCGACCGCGACGGCCGGCGTGACCCGCAGCACGCGCGCCCGAGGCCGCTGACGCCGGCCGGGGGCGGCAGGGCACTGTGGAGCCATGACCCACCAGAGCATCCAGGTCCGCCTCGCCCAGCGCCCCGTCGGCAACCCCGGCGACGACACCTACGACATCGGTCCGGTCGACCTGCCGGCGCTCGAGGACGGCCAGGTGCTGCTGCGCGTGGTCTACCTGTCGCTCGACCCCTACATGCGCGGACGCATGAGCGACGCCCCGTCGTACGCCGCCCCGGTCGCGGTCGGCGAGGTGATGGAGGGCGGCACCGTCGTCGTGGTCGAGGAGTCGCGCCACCCCGACTGGGCCGTCGGCGACGTGGCCCTGAGCTACTCGGGCTGGCAGACGCATGCGGTGTCCGACGGCACCGGCCTGCGGCGGCTCGACCCGTCGACCGCGCCGATCTCGACGGCGCTCGGCGTCATGGGCATGCCGGGCTTCACCGCCTACGCCGGCCTGCTCGAGATCGGCAAGCCGCAGGCCGGCGAGACCGTGGTGGTCGCCGCGGCCACCGGCCCGGTCGGCTCGGCCGTCGGGCAGATCGCGCAGGCCAGGGGCGCCCGCTCGGTCGGCATCGCGGGCGGGCCGGAGAAGAAGCGCGCGCTGACCGAGGAGTTCGGCTTCGACGTCGCCCTCGACCACCGCTCCCCCGACTTCGCCGACGAGCTCGCCGCCGCCGTGCCCGACGGCATCGACGTCTACTTCGAGAACGTCGGCGGCGACGTGGCCCGCGAGGTCTTCAAGCACGTCAACCTCCACGCCCGCGTCCCCGTCTGCGGCCTGGTCGCCACCTACAACGCCACCGAGGCGCCGCAGGGGCCCGACCGGCTCCCGGGCTTCATGGGCCTGGTGCTGCGCAAGAGCCTGCAGGTCCGCGGCTTCATCCAGAACGAGTTCACCGCCACCCACGGGCGCGACTTCGTGCGCGAGATGTCGGGCTGGATCGCCGACGGCACCGTGCGCTACCGCGAGGACGTCGTCGAGGGGCTGGAGTCGGCTCCCGAGGCCTTCCGCGGCCTGCTGACCGGCAAGAACTTCGGCAAGCTGCTCGTGCGGGTCAGCGAGGACCCGACGCTGTCGTGACGGCGACCCCCTCCGGACCGGTCACCGTCTCGATCGTCCGCACCGTCGAGCCCGACCACGCCGAGCAGATGGTGGCGTGGGTCGAGGCCGGGGCGTCGCTGGCCGAGCGCTTCGACGGCTTCCTCGGGGTCGGCTGGGTGCGTCCCGCGCCCGACTCCGAGGAGTGGCACATGCTCTACCGCTTCGCCGACGAGGCGTCGCTGGCGACGTGGGAGTCGTCGCCGCAGCGGCGGTGGTGGCTCGCGTCGGCCCAGGGCCTCGTCGGGGAGCGCACGCTGGAGCGGCGCACGGGCATCGAGGGATGGTTCGACGAGCCCGCCTCGCGCGACGTGCAGGACCTGCGGCCGAACCAACCGCCGGCGCCGCCGCGGTGGAAGCAGGCCTGCGTCATCTGGCTGACGTTCTTCCCGCTGAGCACGCTGCTGGGCGTGGTCTACACGCTGCTCGTGGGCGGAGACCTCGGCTGGGGCCTGGTGGTGCGCACCTTCGCGACCACGCTCGCGGCGACGCCGATCATGGTCTACGGCCTGCTGCCGTGGATGACCAAGCGGTTCGAGTGGTGGCTGCGTCGTTGACGGAGCGCGGGTGACGGGTACGGACCTGTCATGCCGAAGGCCTGGAGCAAGAAGCGCGAGCGTCAGTTCGAGCACGTCAAGGAGAGCCTCGAGGACCAGGGCCGTGACGAGGACACCGCCGAGGAGATCGCGGCGCGCACCGTGAACAAGGAGCGCGCGCGGGCCGGCGAGTCCGAGCAGGCCAGCAAGACGTCGACCGACGACATCTCCTCGGGTCGCCGCGGCGGCCTGCGGTCGGGCAAGGGCGCCGGCGGCCGCACCAAGGCGCAGCTCTACGAGGAGGCCAGGAAGAAGAACGTCGAGGGTCGCTCGACGATGAGCAAGGCCGAGCTCGAGAAGGCCGTCGGGCGCTAGTTCTGCCCTAGTTCTGGTCGGCGGCGTCGGAGCCGCGGCGCCAGCGGATGCCGGCCTCGAGGAAGCCGTCGATCTCGCCGTCGAAGACCGACTGCGGGTTGCCGACCTCGTGCTCGGTGCGCAGGTCCTTGACCATCTGGTACGGGTTGAGCACGTAGCTGCGCATCTGGTCGCCCCAGCTGGCCTGGACGTCGCCGCGCAGCGAGTCGAGGTGGGCGCGCTCCTCGGCCTTCTTCATCGCCAGGATCTTGGCCTTGAGGATGACCATCGCGCTCGCCTTGTTCTGCAGCTGGCTCTTCTCGTTCTGGCACGACACGACCGTGCCGGAGGGGATGTGCGTCAGCCGGACCGCCGAGTCGGTCGTGTTGACGCTCTGGCCGCCCGGGCCGCTGGAGCGGTAGACGTCGACGCGGATGTCCTCGTCGGGGATCTCGATCTCGTCGGTCTGCTCGAGCACCGGCACCACCTCGACGGCCGCGAAGCTGGTCTGGCGGCGGCCCTGGTTGTCGAACGGGCTGATGCGCACCAGGCGGTGCGTGCCGGCCTCGACCGACAGCGTGCCGTAGGCGTACGGCGCGTGGATGGCGAAGGTGGCCGACTTCAGGCCGGCCTCCTCGGCGTAGGAGGTGTCGAAGACCTCCACGGAGTACTTCTGCCGCTCCGCCCAGCGGGTGTACATCCGCATCAGCATCTCGGCGAAGTCGGCGGCGTCGACCCCGCCGGCGCCCGCGCGGATCGTCACGAGGGCCTCGCGGGCGTCGTACTCGCCCGAGAGCAGGGTGCGCACCTCGAGCTGCTCGATCGAGCCGTGCAGCTTGGCGAGCTCGGACTCGGCCTCGGCGAGGGAGTCGGCGTCGCCCTCCTCCTGGCCGAGCTCGACGAGCACCTCGAGGTCGTCGATGCGCGCGAGCAGGCCGTCGTAGCGGTCGACGGTGCCCTGCAGCGAGCTCAGCTGCCCGGTGACGCGCTGTGCGTTGGCCTGGTCGTCCCACAGGTCGGGGGCCGCGACCTGCTCGCCGAGGTCGTCGATGTCGGCGCGCATCTGGTCGACGTCGAGCACCGCTCCGATGGTCGCCATGGTCGCCCGGAGCTGCTTGATCGCTGCGTCGAAGTCTGTTGCCGCCACGACGGGCAAGGCTACGGGACGCCTCCGCGCCCCCTCGGCGCGCGTCAGGTGGCCTAGGCCAGTCGTCAGACCAGCGAGGTGATCACCGCGGACGGCAGACAGCGCTCCACGACGGCCCAGCCCCGCCCCGCCGGGCCGTCGAGCCACTCGACCGTGACGACCCGGCCCTCCCACCCGCGGTCGGTGCGGATCCACTCCACCAGCAGGCCCGGCAGACCCTCGACCAGGCAATGTCGGGCCGGCGAGGCCCCGACGGCGGGTCGCGGCGACGGCGTCGACGGGCGTCGCGCGACGCGCTCCGCAAGCGTGCCGTGCTCGCCCTCGCCGTACCCGCCTGCCACGTCGCCCATGGTCGCACACGCTTCGAACACGTGTGCGAACGGCGCAAGAAGTTGCCATTCGCCACCAAGAACGGCACAGGACGGGTGATGCTGCCCCCGTGTCCGAGGTGATCAGGAGAGGAGGCCAGATGTCGACGTCACCCGTGCCGGCCCCCGAGGTGCTGCGCGCACGCGGCGAGCTGGACGGGCCCGCCGACGTGCGGGTCTCCGCCGTGCTCGAGGTGCTCGCCGGCGCCTCCGTCGTGGAGGTCGCGCGTCGCAGCTCCGTCGAGCCCGCCTTGGTGCACCGCTGGGTGCGGCTGTTCACCGACGCCGGTGCGGCGCGGCTGGCGAACCAGCCCGAGCCGACCCTGGCCCGCCAGCGCGACCGCTTCCTGGCGGCGTTCGCGCACGAGCTGCGGACCCCGCTCGCGGTCGCGCAGGGCTGGTCGTCGGTGCTCGCCGACGGCGACCTGCCGCCCGACCTCGCCGTCGCCACCGCCGCCAAGCTGTGCGCCGCGCTCGACACGGTCGTCGAGCGGACCCGCGAGGTCGAGTTCCTCGCTGCCGCCTCGCTCGGCCGGCTGCGCGTCACGCGCCGCCCCGTCGCCGCGCGCACCCTCGCCCCCGACGACGCCGGACCGACCGCCGGCGACCCCTCCGTCGTCGCGCACACCGACCCCGACCTGGCGGGCCGCATCGTGCGCGACCTGTGGCACGCCGCCCTGCTCGCCCCCACCCCGCAGCGACGCCACGTCGAGCTCCGCGAGGCCCACCCCTGGGTCGAAGTCCGCATCGTCCGCGAGGGCGAGCCGATCGACTCCCGCGTCCTGCAGGCGCTCTTCGACCCGTTCGACCTCAACGACGACGACACCGGCGTCACCACCGGGCTCTACCTCGCCCGCGCCCTCAGCGTCGCCCTCGGGGGCGCGATCGGCCTCGAGCAGGACGCCGCCCGCGCGGTGTTCTGGCTCCGCATCCCCCGCGCCCACCTCTGACCCCGCCACACTCTCCTGACCGGAGGAGCCGATGACCTTCACCCTCGTCTGCGGAGACGTCATGCCCGGCTGCACCGCGACCTTCGACAACGCCGACAGGGGCGCGCTGCTCGCCGACGTCGCCTCCCACGCGGCCGCTGACCACGGCGTCACCGAGCTCACCCCGGACGTCCTCGCGGTGGTCGACCGCAGCGTCGTCGAGGTGGGCTGAGCGCCCGGTCCGCCTCAGCCGTCGACCACCACGATCGACGCGGCGTCGCCGGTGACGCGCACGTCCTCGGCGACACCGGGCACGCGGAGCGGCAGCCGCAGGGGCGCGGAGAGCCGGACGACGACGGTGTCGTCGGTGGTGCGGACGTCCCAGTCGAGCCCCGGGTAGCGGCGGGCTGCCCCGCTCCCGGCGAGGTAGGCGGCGACGTACGACCGGGCCGCCCGCGGGTCGATCTCGGCGGTGCGTCCTAGCCCCTGCGTGTAGACCTGCTCACCCTGCAACCCGTCGGTCGCCGCCAGCGCGGCCGCGTCGGCCGTGGCGTTGAGCGACTGCCGTCGTAGGTAGGCCGCCGACGCGTCGACGACCACGGCGACCAGCACCGCCACCACCAGCACGAAGCCGATGACCAGCGGCGTGATCGAGCCGGTCTCGTCGCGGCGGCTCCTCACCGCGCCTCCCGGAAGGTGCCGTACGGCGCCTCGTGCTCGGCGCTGACCGAGATCGCCGGGGCCTGGCTGCCGAAGACGACCGGCAGCAGCGGCAGCTCCACCCGGGAGCCGACCTCGGCCCGCACGACCGACCCCGGCGTCAGGCACGCCCGCGGGGTCGGACGGCAGCTGAGGCGCAGCGCCGGTGCGTCGTCGATGCCCTGGTCGGCGTAGGCGAGCCGGGCGGCGACCTCGGCGCGGGCCTGCCCCGACGCCTGGTCGGGGGCGGTCACGAACGCCCGGCCCGCCGACCGCGCGGCGGCCGAGGCGGCGTACGCCTCGCGCTGGGCCTCGAAGACCGTCAGCACGACGTACAGCAGCGGCACCAGCAGCAGGATCGCCAGCCACACCAGCTCGATCAGTGCGGTGCCCGACTCGTCGCGGCGGCGCGTCACGGGCCCACCGGCAGGTCGGGCTCGGCCACGGCGTGGCCCTCGACGTCGAGGCGCACGGGTGGTCCCCACAGCCCGAGAGGCGGCACGTCGGCCGAGACGCGCACGACCACGGCGGGCGTGCCGCCGACACGCGTGCGGCTCGCCGAGACGTCGCGGGCGAAGCGGCCCGCGATGGCCTGGTCGACCTGCGCCCGGGTCCGGGCGGCGCCTGCGGAGGGGGTGCGGTCGACGGCGGCGCCGTAGCGGGCGCCCTCGGTCGCCGCGGCGACCAGGGTGTTGCGGACGTGCAGCACCAGCGCGACCTGCATCAGGCCGAGCACGAGCGGCACGAGGACCAGGCTGACGAGGACGAAGTCGACGACGGCGGCCCCGTCCTCGGCTCGGTCCTCGGGCCGCTCAGCCCGAGACCGAGGCCAGGGCCGCACGGAGCATCGCGCCGAGCTGGTTGCCGGCGATGGCCCAGATGCCGGCCACGAGGCCGGCGGTCATGACGGTGATGAGCACCCAGCCGGGCACGTCGCCGTGCTCGTCGCGCGGGATGGTCAGCCGGCGGCCGAGCCGGCTCGCGAGGGTGGGCAGTCGCATGGTTCCTCCTAAGGGTGGGGTGGGAGTCAGGGGACGACCAGTCGGAGTCCGACCAGTCCGGGCCAGAAGGCGAAGACGACGACCACCGGCAGCACGAGGAACACCACCGGCACCATCATCAGCACCTCTCGACGGGCGCCGGTCTCGATGAGGGCTCGCCGCGAGGCCTCGCGCACGTCTCCGGCCTGGGCGTGCAGCACGTCGGTCAGCGGGGTGCCGCGCTCGACGGCGACGGCGATGCCCTCGGCGAAGCGGGACACCACGGCGAGGCCGGAGCGAGCCGCCATGTCGTCGAAGGCACGGGTCAGCGGGGTGCCGGTGCGCACGTGGGCGAGCACGCGCGACAGCTCGGCCGACAGCTCGCCGTTGGTGCGCCGGCACACCCGGTCGAGCGCCGCCACCGGGCCCTCCCCCGCGGCGACGGCGAGCGACAGCAGCTCGGCGACGGTCGGGAACTCCTGCAGGATGGCGCGCTCGCGGGTGGCGACCTGCGACGACAGCCTGTTCTCCCGCAGCAGCACGCCGAGCACGAAGGCGATGGCGCACACGACCAGGAGCGGCACGGTGCGCTCCGGCGAGGTCAGCGCCACCAGCCCCGACGGCACCGCGGCGGCAGCAAAGGCACCGAGGCCCCAGAGCACCTGCTCGACGCGGAACTGCCCGACGTCGGGCTCGAGACCGGCCCGCTGCAACCGCCGGCGCACCGACGCGCTGCCCCCGAGCACGCGCTCGACGGCCCGACCGGCCGCGGCCAGCGGCGGGCCGAAGACGCCGGCGAAGGCGCCGCCGGTGGCGACCGGCGCGGGCAGGCCCTCCGGGCGCGGCAGGTCGCGGAGGTAGGGCAGCACCCGCACCTCGATCGGCGTACGACGCGCGTCGAGCACCGCGAGCACGACGAGCCACAGGCCGACGCCCGCGGTGAGCCCGATGACCGCGCCGAGGAAGGTGCTCATGCGAGGATCCGCCGCTCGGTCGGGAGCCGGCCGATGCGCACCATCACGCGGTAGGCGACAGCGCACAGCGTCGCGCCGCCGACCAGGATCGCGACGCCGGTCGGGCTCGCGTAGCGCTGGATCACCTCGGGCTGGAAGCACAGCATCAGCAGCACCAGCCACGGCGCAGCGACCGCGAGCCGGGCACCGTTGACGGTCCACGACTGCCGCGACTGCAGCTCGGCGCGCGTGCGGGCGTCGTCACGGAGGTAGCCCGAGAGCGTCCGCAGCAGGCGCCCGAGGTCGCCGCCACCCACCTCGCGGGCGACGCGCAGGCTCTCGACCACACGGTCGCCGACGGGGTCGGCCAGCCGCTCCTTGAGCCGGTCGAGGGCGTCGGCGAAGCGGCCACCCGCCTGGTAGTCGAGCGCAAAGCCGGTGAACGCCGGGCGCAGCGGCTCGGGCCCGCGGTCGGCGAGGCCCGCCAGCGCCTCGGGCAGCGACAGGCCCGCCCGCACGGCGGACGCCAGGTTGTCGACCGCCTCGGGCCACACCTCGGCCAGCTCGCGCAGGCGGCGCTCGGCGCGACCCCGCACCAGCGCGACCGGCAGGTAGGCGCCCATCACCCCGAAGACCAGCGCCACCGGCGCCGTGCGCGAGGCGACCAGCACGATCGTCGCGGCGCCGAGCCCGGTGACCCCGCAGACCACGAGGAAGCCGGCCACCGTGACCTCGGGCAGCCCGGCGCTGGCGAGCAACGGCTTCAGTCGCGGCGTGCGCCGCTGGCTCGGCGCGGCCTGCGGCGGCCAGGTCGACGACCACACCAGCAGCAGCCCGACCCCGAGGACGAGCCCGATCAGCGCGCCCATCAGGCGACCCCCGTCCCGCCGAGAAGCCGCTGCACGTCGATGCCGGCCCGGGCGTAGCCGTCCAACCGGGTCGGCAGGGCGCCCGTCGCCTGCAGCTCGGTGCCGCGCCGCACGAAGATCGGCTCGGTCTCGACGACGCCGCCCTCGACGCGGCCGGGCACCGACACGACCTCGTTGACCCGTCGGGCGCCGTCGGTGTCGATGCCGAGGTGCACCACCAGGTCGACCGAGCCGGCGACGGTCGGCACCACGAACTGCGAGGAGATGTTCTCGCCCGCCAGCAGCGGCAGCGTGCAGAGCTTGAGCAGCGCCTCGCGGGCGCTGTTGGCGTGCAGGGTCGCCATGCCGGGGTGGCCCGAGTTGAGGGCGAGCAGCAGGTCGAGGCTCTCGGGGCCGCGGACCTCGCCGACGATCATGCGGGTCGGGCGCATCCGCAGCGACTCGCGGACCAGGTCGCGCAGCGTCACCTCGCCGGTGCCCTCGAGCCCGGCCTGCCGGGTCTGCAGCTGCACGTGGTCGGGGTGCACGAAGTTGAGCTCGGCGACCTCCTCGCACGACACCACCCGCTCGCCACCCGGCACCGCCGCGGCGAGACAGTTGAGCATCGTGGTCTTGCCCGCCTGCGTCGACCCGGCCACCAGCACGTTGAGGCCGGCCAGCACCGAGGCCTCGAGGAAGCGCGCCGCCTGCTCGGTCAGCGACCCCAGCGCGACCAGGTCGGTCAGCCGTGCCGCCCGCAGCACGAACTTGCGGATGTTGACCGCCGCGAACCCCCGGCTGATGCCCTCCAGCACCACGTGGAGCCGGTGGCCCTGCGGCAGCATCGCGTCGACGAACGGCTGGCTCAGGTCGATGCGGCGGCCGCTCGACTTGAGCATGCGCTCGACGAGCTCCTGCAGCTCGGCGCTGCTCAGCACGACCGTCGTCAGCTCGTGGCGACCCCGCCTCGCCACGAAGACCCGGCTGGGCTCGTTGACCCAGACCTCCTCGACCTCCGGGTCGTCGAGAAGCCGTTGCAGCGCGCCGAATCCAGAAACCCGGGCCACCAGCTCGGTGACCATCGCGGTCGGGTCGGGCACGGGGACGACCACGCCCGACAGGCTGCGCTGGTCGTGCTCGGCGACCAGCTGCTCGGCGAGGCGGCGCACCCGGCCCGTCTCGCGCTGCGGGTCGACGCCCTCGCGTCGTACGGCGGCCCGCAGCGCGGCGTCGAGCGTGGCGACGAGCCCGTCGCCACGCTCGTGCGGGCGCTGACCTGCGGTGGAGGGCCTGGCGCCCCCCGAGACGTCCACCGACATGGCGGCAGGTCTACCCCGGGTCGCGCGCCACCGAAACCACACCGGCTCGACCTGTGGACAACCCTGTGCACAACGTGTCTCACGTGGTCAACGTCGCCACATCCGCCCCACGTGTCCGTGGTCGCTGGCGGACACCCGCCAGTGCCGCCGGTGGACGAAGCGTCGGCCCGGCGGGCTCAGGGGTCGAAGAGGTCGCCCAGGTCGGCCACGCGGTCGAGCACCTCGTGCAGGTCGAGGTGCTCGAGGGCCAGCGGGTCGTCGGCGCCGGCCTCGACCTCCTCCCAGGTGCGCGGTGCGGCGACCATCGGCCGCTCACGCCCACGCAGCGAGTACGGCGCGATGGTCGTCTTGCTGCCGGTGTTCTGCGACCAGTCGAGGAACACCCGCCCGCCGCGGCGCGCCTTGGTCATCTGTGACACGACCAGCGAGCGGTGCGACGCCTCGAGCTCCTCGGCGACCTGCTTGGCGTGGTCGCGCACCTCGTCGGCCGTACGCCGCCCGTCGAGGCCGGCGTACAGGTGCAGGCCCTTCGACCCGCTCGTCACCGGCACGCAGTCGAGCCCGTCCGCGGCCAGCCGCTCACGCACCAGGAGCGCGACCTGGGCGCACTCCCCCAGCCCGGCGGGGTCGCCGGGGTCGAGGTCGATGACGAGCCGGTCGGGGTTGCGGGGCCGGCCGGTCCTGGTGACCGTCCACTGGTGCACGTGCAGCTCGAGCGCGGCCAGGTTGACCAGCCACGTCAGCGTCGCGAGGTCGTCGACGACCGGGAAGTGCAGCTCGCCCTCCTCCTTCGACGCCGTGCGCGAGCCCGTCGTCGGCACCGCGACCGTGCGCACCCACGAGGGCGTCCCGGAGGGCGCGTTCTTCTCGAAGAAGGACGCGTCGCCGGTGCCGTGCGGCCACCGGATCCGCGTGACCGCGCGGTCGGCGAGGTGGGGCAGCATCACCGGCGCGACCTGCGCGTAGTAGTGCAGCACCTCGCCCTTGGTGGTGCCCGTCGCCGGATACATCACCTTCTCGAGGTTGACGAGCGTCAGCACCCGTCCGTCGACCTCGACGCGGGTCTCGGTGCGCTCCGGCTTGTCCTTCGACCGCGCCATCAGAGGTCCTCCGCCGTGAGGTCGCGCCGGATCCCGCGGTACGCCGGCTGCCGGAGCCGACCCTCGCCCGTCAGCGTCAGGTACTGCACGTCGACCACCAGCACCGGCTCCACCCACTCCGTCCCCACCCGGTCCACCCGCGGCACCTCGCTCGCGAACGGCGCCTCGCCGCTGCGCAGCGGCTCCAGCTCCTGCGCCAGCAGCACGCCCGCCTTGCCGGCCACCCCACTACCCACGCGGCCGCGGTAGCGCAGCCCGTCGGGTCCGGGCTCGCCCACCAGCAGCGCACCGATGCGGTGCTCCGATCCTGTCTCCCACCGGAAGCCCCCGACGACGTACGACGCGGTCGGACGGATCGGGAACTTCAGCCAGTCGCGGCTGCGCCGCCCCGGCCGGTACGGCGACGACAGCCGCTTGCTGACCACGCCCTCGAGCCCCTGCTGCTCGGCCGCCGCCAGCAGCGAGGCGCCGTCGTCGTACTGCGGCGGCACCTGCCACGCCACGTCGGCGAGCCCGAGGCCCTCCAGACGCGTACGCCGCTCGACGAGCGGGGCGGCGAGCAGGTCCTCCCCGCCGACCCGGAGCACGTCGAACACGAGCAGCGTCACCGGGTTGCGCACCGAGAGCTGCTGCGCCCGACGTGCGTCGCGCACGTGCATCCGGTCGGCCAGCGCACCGAACGACGGCACCCCCTCGCCCAGCGCCACCACCTCGCCGTCGACGACGGTGTCGTCGGGCAGCACCTCGGCCAGCGGATGCAGCTCGGGGAAGCTGACCGTCACGTCGTTCTCGTTGCGAGAGAAGATCCGCAGCCGCCCGCCGACGCGCTCGACGAGCACCCGCATCCCGTCCCACTTCACCTCGTGCGCCCAGCCGTCGCCGGTCGGCACGTGGTCTCCGCGGGTCGCGAGCATCGGCTGCACGAGGTCGATCCTGGCGTACATCGGCGTCCGACGGGCATCCTGAGCACATGCCTCGTGCGATCTGGAAGGGCGCCGTCTCGTTCGGCCTGGTCAGCGTGCCCGTGAAGCTGTACGCCGCCACCGAGAGCAAGGACGTCACCTTCCGGCAGGTGCACGCCAAGGACGGCGGCCGGATCCGCTACCAACGTCTGTGCAGCCTCGACGGCGAGGAGGTCGAGTACGCCGACATCGCCAAGGGCTACCAGACCGAGGACGGCGAGATGGTCATCCTCACCGACGAGGACATGGCCGACCTGCCCAGCAAGAGCAGCCGCGAGATCAGCGTCGAGAAGTTCGTGCCGGTCGACCAGGTCGACCCGATGCTGCTCGAGAAGTCCTACTACCTCGAGCCCGAGAAGTCCGGCGCCAAGCCGTACGCCCTGCTGCGCGAGGCGCTGGTCGACGCCGACCGGATGGCCCTGGTGACGGTGTCGCTGCGCAACCGGATGTCGCTGGCCGTGCTCCGCGTGCGCGACGACGTCATCGTGATGCAGACGATGATGTGGCCCGACGAGATCCGCTCCCCCGACTTCGCCTCCGTCGACACCGACGAGGCCAAGCCGCAGGAGAAGAAGATGGCCCAGATGCTCGTCGAGACGCTCGCGGGCGACTTCGACGCAGACGAGTACGAGGACGACTACCGCGAGGCGCTCGAGGCGCTGGTCAAGGCCAAGATCGAGGGCGGCGAGGTCGAGCGCACGCCCGAGTCGACCAAGACCGGTGGTGAGGTCGTCGACCTGCTCGCTGCGCTGCAGCGCAGCGTCGACGCGGCTCGCAGCGCCCGGGGCGAGAGCAAGGACGACGGCGAGGACGACTCGGCGGCCGGCACGGCGTCGAGGGCGACGAAGAAGGCCTCCGCCAGGAAGTCGCCCGCCAAGAAGACCGCGTCGAAGACCGCACAGAAGACTGCTGCCAAGAAGACCGCGACCAAGAAGTCGACCACCAAGAAGACCCCGTCGAAGAAGGCCGCCGCCAAGAAGGCGTCCTAGCGCGACACCGAGCCGCAGAAACCCGCACCTTTTGTCCGGTTGATGCGCGTAACCTTCCCGTGGGCCCCACCGTTGAGGCGGGTGGGACGGGGCCGATCGACGGCCCCGTGGGAGACAGAAGGACCTACGCCATGCACCACCGCACCCGTCGCGCCGCCGCCGGACTCGCCGTCGCCGCCACCACCGTCCTCGTCGCCGCGCCGCTCGCCGGTGCTGCCACCGTCGTGTCGCGCGCCGACGCCTCCGCCGCGATCGTCGGCGTCGCCGGCCAGGGCGGTCAGGGCACCGGACCTGTCGAGGCCACCTTCGACGGCGAGAACGAGAGCGTCTCGGGCAACACCACGCCGGCGTCCATCCCCGGTGGCGGCTTCGTCAACGTCGGCGTGCTGACCCAGCAGGCCACCGCCGGCAACGGCTTCTCGGCCGCGTGCGCCGGCGTCGCAGGTAGCGGGGGCGGCGTCATCCAGATCGGCGACGGCTCGTGCCTGCGACCGGGCAACAGCATCGCCGGCAGCCTGGGCGACCTCAGGGTCGGCGACATCACCGGCGGCATCGACCAGCTGCCCGCCGAGCTGAAGGCGGTGCTCGACCAGCTCACCACTCCGATCGACGGTGCGATCGGGACCGTCACGGGTGGGATCGAGCAGGCCGCCGGCGAGCTCGGCCTCACCCTGCGGCTCGACGCAGTGGAGGGGCGCTGCACCGTGCAGGACGGGTCGCCGTCCGGATCGGCCAGCATCGCCAATGCGCGGCTGGTCGCGAGCGGCGGTCGCCAGGACCTCGTGCTGGCCGAGCTCCCGGCCAACCCGGGTCCGGACACCGAGGTCCTGACCAACCTCAGCTCCGTCGTCGACGTGCTGCTCGAAGGCGTCGAGAGCGATCTCAACGACTCCCTCACCGGCGCCCTCGACCCCGCCGGCGAGCTGCTCATCCAGCCGATCCGCCAGCAGCTGGTCGCTGCCATCCGCGACAACATCGAGGACCAGCTCGCCCCCCTCGAGGACAACCTCCTCCGCATCACGCTCAACGAGCAGAGCAACCCCACCGCCGACTCGATCCGGGTCACCGCGCTCCACGCCGAGGTGCTGCCTGCTGCCGAGCAGTTCGTCGACGCGGCCCTGCTCGACGTCAAGATCGGCGACGTCGGCTGCGGGCCGGCCGGGGTGGTCTCGGCCGAGGAGCCGCCGGCGCCGGCGCCGGAGCAGCCGGATGCCGGACCGCGCATCCCGACCGCCGTCTCCGCCGGCGAGGCCGGCGACGACGACGGCGTCGGCGTGGCCGGGTACGCCGCTCTGGCCGTCGGTGCCGCCGCGGCGGGTGCCGCCGGGTGGGGCTCGCTGCGTCGCCGCAGCGCGCTCCGCGGCTGAGCCGAGGAGGCGTCGTGCTCGACCGTGTCCTCGGGGGCCTGGCCCTCGTCGCCCTGTTCCTGGCCGGGTTCGGCCTGGCCATGCCCTCCGGTGAGGCCGGTGAAGGCCCCCAGGCCCGGTTCCAGCGGCTGTCGGCGCCGTCGACCCCGGTCGAGCTGCGGGTGCCCTCCGCCGGGCTGCGGGCGGCCGTCGTACCGGTCGGGCTCCCGGCCGACGGCGTGCTCGACCCGCCCTCCGACCCCGACCTCGTCGGGTGGTGGAAGGGCAGCCGCCGTCCCGGCGCGGCGACCGGCCAGACCGTGCTGACGGGCCACACCGTGCGCACGGGCGGTGGCGCCATGGACCGCCTCGGCGACGCGAAGCGCGGCGCCCGGGCCGTCGTCGTGACCGACGAGGGCCGGGTCGTCTACCGGATCACGAAGGTCGAGGTGCTGAGCGAGGCCGAGCTGGCCGAGCAGGCGGTCGAGCTCTTCTCGCAGGACCGCGGCGACAACCGGCTCGTGCTCATCACCTGCACCGGGTGGAACGGCACGGAGTTCGAGGAGAACGTCGTCGTCCACGCCGACCAGCTCGGCGTGCGCACCGAGCCGCGGGAGAAGTCGGCGGCCTAGGTGCGCGTGCGCCCCACGGGGGCCGGCCCCGGCTGGCAGGTCGGGCACCACCAGGTCCGGCGCTGCTCCGGGTCGCCCGCGACCTCGTCGACCATGTGGATCGGCCCGCCGCACCGCAGGCAGGGCCGGCGCTGCCGACCGGCGACCCAGTGGGTCTCGCCGCGGGCGGTGTTGCCGGTCGTCACCTGGTAGGCGCCGTCGGTGTGGGCCGAGCGCCACAACGCGTCGGCGCCGCGTTCGACGAGCCGCTCGACGTCGACCTCGCCGACCGGCGTCCACGGGCTGGTGCCCATGAGGAACGCCAGCTCGTTGACCCACAGGTTGCCCCACCCGGCGACCAGCCGCTGGTCGAGCATCGCGGCGACCAGGGGGCGCTCGGGGTCGCTGCGCAGGCGGCGTACCGCCTCCTCGGGGTCCCAGTCGGCTCGCAGCGGGTCGGGGCCGAGGTGCCCGACGACGCGGTGCTCCTCGTAGGTGCGCACCAGCTCGAGGCGGTGCACCTTGAGTCCGTAGGCCGAGTGGCCGCTGTCGACCTGCAGCAGCACCCGCACCTGCTGCATGAAGCGGCCCGGCAGTCGCTTGCCCGGCCCGGTCGTCTTCCAGGAGCCGTCCATCAGCAGGTGGCTGTGCAGCGTCACGTCGCCGGAGAAGCGGGTGAGCAGGTGCTTGCCGTGGGTGTCGTGCTCGAGCAGCGTGCGCCCGGTCAGGTCGCGCGTCGCCAGCCTTGGCACCCGGAAGTCGGAGCGGGTGACCGTGCCGCCCCTGAGCACCCGGTCGAGCTTGCGCGCGACCAGCCAGACGCTGTCACCCTCGGGCACGGGCGGCCCTGGAGTCGGTGGTGCGGCCGTCGATGGTGGCCATGACGAGGTCCATCACGCGGGGCGCGACCTGGTCGGCGATCTCGCCGGCGCGACCGACGAGCGTGTTGACCGCGACGGGGCGGTCCTCCAGCGCCCGGACCACCATCGCCGCGGCCTGCTGCGGCGTACGGGCCGGCGCGTCGCGGTAGGCCTCGGTCGCGGTGATCATGTCGGTGCGCACGAGGTCGAGCCGCACGTTGGTGAAGGTGACGCCGTCGCGCCACGCCTCACGACCGGCGATGCGCGCGAACGTGTCGAGCGCCGTCTTGGAGGCGATGTAGGCGGCGAACTTAAGCGCCTTCAGCTGCACCCCCCACGTGACCACGTTGACGACGTGCCCGTGACGCCGCTGGCGCATCCCCGGCAGCAGCCCCAGCGTGAGCCGCACCGGGCCGTGGAAGTTGACCGCCATGGTCCGCTCGAAGTCGTGGGCCCGGTCGTAGGACAGCTCCAGCGAGCGCCGGATCGAGCGCCCGGCGTTGTTGACGAGGTAGTCGACCCGCCCGTGGTCGCGCTCGACCTGCTCCACCAGCGCGTCGACGGCGTCGGCGTCGGTCAGGTCGCAGGGGTACGCCGCCGCGCGCCCGCCCTCGGCGGTGACGGCGGCCACCACCCGGTCGAGCTCGGCCTGCCGTCGCGCCACGCACAGCACGGTCGCGCCCCTCCGGGCGACCTCGAGCGCGGTGGCCTCCCCCACGCCGGAGGAGGCCCCGGTGACGAGCACGACCTGGCCGCGCAGCGGGCTGGGCAGCGGACGACCCACGGCGCGCGCGAGCGGGGCGACGACGTGGCGCCGCACGAGGGCGGCGGGCGTCAGGAGCAACGAGGTCACAGCGCCGGCATCTCCCACGGGCGCGCCCGCTCGAGCTGGGCGGCGAGCGACAGCAGCGTCGTCTCGTCGTGACGGCGCCCGACGAGCTGCACCGAGTGGGGCAGGCCGTCGTCGCCGAGTCCGGCGGGCACGGCGGCGGCCGGGTGGCCGGTGACGTTCCACAGCGCGCAGAAGTCGATCATCGGCAGCGAGGTCAGCGCCATGCGCACCGTGCCCCCGCGTACGACGCCCACCTCCGGCGGGCGCTGCGCCAGGGTCGGCGTCAGCAGCACGTCGACCGCGCCGGCGCCGTCGAAGAACCGGGTGTCGACCCGGTCGGCGAGCCGCTCCCCCGCCCGGATCGCCCGCTCGACGACGGCGTCGCTCGCCCACCGACCGAGGGCGTAGGTCTGCCGGGTGCGGCGCTCGAGCCGCTCGGGGTGCTCCACCGCGTCGGCCTCGGCGCCCATGCCGGCGAAGAACTGAGGCACGAACGGCACCGTCGGGTCGGGCAGCCGCGCGTCGCTCTCGCGCACGTCGTGTCCGAGGTCGGCCAGCAGCTGGGCGGTCTCGTGCACCGCCGCGACGTTGCTCGCGTCGGCGGTCACCAGCGGGCTCGACCCCCGCGTCAGCACCCCCACCCGCAGCCGCCCGGGCGCGGTCGCCGCGGCGGTCGCGAAGTCGGTGACCGGCTCCTCGGCCCGCCACCGGTCGCCCGGCAGCGTGCCCCGCAGCACGTCGTTGACCATCGCGGAGTCGGCCACCGTGCGGGTCAGCGGGCCGACGACCCCCAGCGACCACCACAGGTGCGGCATCGGCGCCGTGCTCGCGCGACCCCGCTGAGGCTTGAGCCCGAACAGCCCGCAGCACGCCGACGGGATCCGGATCGACCCACCGCCGTCACCGCCGATCGCCACCGGCACCATGCCCGCGGCGACCGCCACGGCCGTGCCCCCGCTCGAGCCGCCCGGCGTGCGGGAGGGGTCCCACGGGTTGCGGGTGGTGCCGCCCGCCTCGGACTCGGTGAACGGCCACTGGCCGAACTCCGGCATCCGCGTCTTGCCGACCACCACGGCGCCCGCCTCGCGCAGCCGTCGCACGACCTCGGAGTCGGCCGCCGCCGGCGTCGAGTTGCCACGGCCGCCGAAGGTGGTCACGCACCCCGCGACGTCGAGCTCCTCCTTGACCGCCACCGGCAGCCCGTGGAGCGGTCCCTGCGGCACCTCGCGGGCCTCGGCCCGCGCCTCGTCGGCCCTCACGACGCTGAAGGCGTTCAGCGCGGGGTCGCGCTCGGCGATCCGGGCCAGCGCGGCCTCGACGAGCTCGCCGGGCGACACCTCCCCCGCCCGGGTGCGCCGGACGAGCTCGGTCGCGGCGAGGTCCATCAGAGCCGGGTCGACGTCCACGTCCGCGAGCGTAGCCACGCCCTCCGACGACGTCGGCGGGGCCGCCCTCAGCTGTCGAAGCCGAGCCCGAGGGCCGCGGTGGCCCTGAGCCAGAGGTTCTCCTTGCCGGTCTCGTCGGCACGGGCGAGCGAGCGGCGGGTGGCCTCGATGCCGAGGTAGCGGACCGGCTCGGGCGGGAAGGGGACGGGCTTGCGGCGCACCATCTCGAGCTCGGTGCGCTCCGAGGACTCCCCCGACAGCAGGTCGAGCAGCACGTCGGCGGCGAAGCGGGTGGCGCCGACGCCCAGGCCGGTGAAGCCGGCGGCGTACCCGACCCGGCCCGCGAGGGCGGTGCCGTAGAACGCGGCGAAGCGGGTGCAGGTGTCGATCATGCCGCCCCAGGTGTGCGAGAACCGGACGTCCTCGAGCTGGGGGAACGCCTCGTGGAAGAGCCGCGCGAGCGTCGCGTGGGTGGCGGCGCGCTGCTCGTGCTCGGGGCCGGCTCCGCTGCCGTAGTGGTACACCGCGTCGTGGCCACCCCACAGGATCCGGCCGTCGCGGGTGGTGCGGGCGTAGACGAACTCGTTGCTGGCGTCCGACCAGCCCTCGCGGCCGCGCCACCACCGCACGGCGTCCTGCTGCTCGGGCGTCAGCGGCTCGGTCATCAGCACGTAGTCCCACACCGGCACCGTCATCAGCCGCAGCCGGCGCAGCAGCGAGGGGTAGGCGTTGGTGGCGAGCACGACGTGGCGCGCGGCGACGGGCCCCGCGTCGGTGGCCACGGCCACCCCCGCGCCGGAGCGGGCGACCCCGGTGACGCGGGTGCCCTCGACGATGCGGACGCCCGACTCCAGGCAGGCCCGGCGCAGGCCCCACGCCAGCCGGGCGGGCTCGACGAGCGCGCCGCCGCGGGCGTCGCGCAGCGCGGCGAGGGCGGTGGGCGAGTCGACCCGCTCGCGCACCGCGTCGGCCTCGAGCCAGGTGACGTGCTCGCCCTCCGCCAGCATGTCGGCGTACGTCGCCCGCAGCCACGGCAGCTGGTGGGGCCGGTTGGCCACGGCCAGCGTGCCGGAGCGCACGAAGTCGCAGTCGATGTCGTGGCGGCGGATCGTCTCCTCGATGCCGTCGAGGTTGTCCTGGCCGAGCCGCTGCAGCAGCGGCAGCTCCTCGGGCCAGCGCGCCAGGCCGTTGCCGAAGCCGTGGGTCAGGCTGGCCTCGCAGAAGCCGCCGTTGCGGCCGCTCGCGGCGTGGCCGCAGGTCTCGCCCTCGACCACGAGCACGTCGCGGCCGGGGTCGCGCTCGACGGCCCGCAGCGCCGTCCAGAGCCCCAGGTAGCCACCGCCGACGACCACGAGGTCGGCGGCGGCGGGCCCGTCGAGCGGCGGCAGGGGGTCGGGTCGGTCGGGGTCGTCGAGCCAGTAGACGGCCGGACGCGCGCCGGCGAGGGCCTTGGCGACGCGGTCGTCGAGCGCCGAGGAGCGAGGGCGGCTCATCGTGCGAGCGCCTTCTCCTGCCGCCGCCGGTTGAGCTCGACGCCGAGCACGATCGCGACCGAGACCACGAACATGACCGTGCCGACGACGTTGACCTGCATCGGCACGCCGCGCTGCGCGACGCCCCAGACGTACATCGGGAAGGTGGTCGTGTTGCCGGCGTTGAGGTTGGTGACGATGAAGTCGTCGAAGGACAGCGAGAAGGCGAGCAGGGCCGCGCCGAGGATGCCCGGGAAGACGAGCGGGAAGGTGATCCGCAGGAAGGTCTGCCACTCGTTGGCGTAGAGGTCCATCGCCGCCTGCTCGAGGTTGCCGTCGAGCCCCGCGAGCCGGGCGCGCACGGTGATCACCACGAACGACAGGCAGAACATGATGTGGGCGATGAGGATCGTCCAGAACCCCAGCTGGCCGGCGAAGCCGGCGGCGACGAACAGGGCCAGGAGCGACGAGCCGAGCACGATCTCGGGCGAGGCCATCGGCAGGAAGATCGCGAGGTTGGCCACCGACCGCCCGTGGAATCGGTGGCGCACCAGCGCGAAGGCCATCATCGTGCCCAGCACCGTCGAGACCAGCGTCGCGAGCAGCCCGATCTGGACGCTGCGGCTGACGGCCTCGCACATGCTCGCGTCGGCGCAGGGGTCGAGCCAGTTGCCCAGCGTGAACTCGTCGAAGCGGTAGACCTGCCGGCTGGCCGGCTTGTTGAAGCTCATCAGCACGACCACGAAGATCGGCACGAACATGTAGACGAGCACGAGGATGCCGCCCACCATCACCAGGTGGGAGCCGACCCAGCGGCCGAGGCGTTGCAGCGGTCCGTTCACAGCAGGTCCTCCGTCGACGACCGGCGCACGTAGACCAGCACCATCGCCAGGATCAGCAGCATCAGCACCATCGACAGCGCGCCCGCGATCGGAAAGTTGTTGGCGTCGGTGAACAGCGACTGGATCACCGAGCCGATGACGCGGGTCTGGGTGTTCCCGAGCAGCTGGGCGTTGATGTAGTCGCCGACGGCCGGGATGAAGCACAGCAGCGTGCCGCTGACCACGCCGGGCAGCGACAGCGGCCAGGTCACCTTGAAGAAGCTCGTGACCGGGTTGGCGTAGAGGTCCTTCGACGCCTCGACCAGCCGGACGTCGATCTTGTCGAGGCTGGCGTACAGCGGCAGCACCATGAACGGCAGGAAGTTGTAGGTCAGCCCGGCAACCACCGCGAAGGGCGTCGCGAGCAGCCGGCCGTCGTCGCCGAGCACCTGCAGCGCCTGCAGCGTGGTGACGATGAAGCCCTCGTCCTCGAGCAGCAGCTTCCACGACAGCGTGCGCACCAGGAAGCTGGTGAAGAACGGCGCGATGACCAGCACGAGCATGAGGTTCTTCCAGCGGCCCGCCTTGAAGGCGATGGCGTAGGCGAGCAGGTAGCCCAGCACCAGGCAGACGGCGGTCGCGATGCCGCCGTACACCAGCGAGCGCACCAGCGGCCGCCAGTAGGCGCTGATCGCGTCGACGTAGTTGCCGAACGCCCACGCCATGTCGTAGCCGGCGAAGATCGAGCCGTCCTGGTCGTAGAGGCTCGTCGCGATCAGCGAGTAGAACGGCACCACGAAGAACAGCGCGAGCCACAGCGAGCCCGGCAGCAGCAGCCAGTACGCCGTGAGCCGCCCGCGGGGGCGGGGCGCGCGACGCTGCTCGGGCTCGGGCGGGGTCTGCGTGACCGGCGGGTCGGCGACCGCCGTCATCAGTCGGCGTCCTCGTCGCGACCGGCGGCACGGTCCTGGCTGTGGTCGAGCAGGAAGGCGTACTCGGGACGCCACGACACGTCGACGCGCTCGCCGACACGGAACAGCCGACGTCGGCCGGTGTTCTGCTCGAAGACCATCAGCTCCTGGCCCCACGGCATCCGCACGAGGTACTGGGTGCTGACCCCGACGAACGAGACGTCGCTGACGACGCCGCCGGGGATGCTGTTGCCGGGCGCGTCGATGACCTCGCCCTCCTCGGCGACCAGCACCTTCTCGGGGCGGATGCCGACCCAGCCGCGCTGGCCGGAGGCGCCGTCGACGTGGGCGCGGGCACCCGGGATGGTCACGGTGGTGCCCTGCATGTCGACCTTGACGTCGTCGCCGTCGCGACCCACGACCGTGCCCTCGACCAGGTTGGACTGGCCGAGGAAGTTGGCGACGAAGGTGGTGCGGGGGTTCTCGTAGAGCTCGGCGGGCGCACCCATCTGCTCGATGCGCCCGGCGTTCATCACCGCGATGGTGTCGGCCATGGTCATGGCCTCCTCCTGGTCGTGGGTGACGTGGACGAAGGTCAGCCCGACCTCCTCCTGGATGCGCTTGATTTCGATCTGCATCGAGCGGCGCAGCTTGAGGTCGAGCGCGCCGAGCGGCTCGTCGAGCAGCAGCACCTCGGGGCGGTTGATGATGGCCCGCGCGAGCGCGACCCGCTGCTGCTGGCCGCCGGAGAGCTGGGCCGGCTTCTTGCGGGCCTGCGAGGTGAGCTCGACGAGCTCGAGCATGGCCTCGACCTCGCGCTGGACGTCCTTGCGGCGCCGGCGGCGCAGGCCGAAGGCGACGTTCTCGAAGATGTCGAGGTGGGGGAACAGCGCGTAGTTCTGGAAGACGGTGTTGACCGGGCGCCGGTAGGGCTTCTCCCAGGTGATGTCGCGCTCCCCCAGTCGGATGCTGCCCGACGTCGGCACCTCCAGCCCGGCGACCATGCGCAGCGTCGTGGTCTTGCCGCAGCCCGACGGCCCGAGGAGCGCGAAGAACGAGCCCGTGGGGATGTCGAGGTCGAGGGAGTGCACGGCCGTGAAGCCGGCGAACTCCTTGCGCAGGTCGCGGATGCGCAGCCCCGTCGCGCTCGCGTCACCAGCCCGGGTCGCCCCGGTCGCGGCGTGGGCGTCGGGGACCTCAGCCACTCGTGACATCGGACCAGTCTCCTTCGTACTGCTGGTTCTGGGTCTCGTTGAGGGCCATGAAGTCGAAGGTCTCGGCCAGGCTCTCCTCGGAGGGGAAGATCAGCTGGTTGTCGACGAGGGAGGGATCGATCTTCTCCATCTCCTCGCGCGCGCCCTCGACCGGACAGATGTAGTTGACCCACGCCGCGAGCTTCGCGGCGTTGACCGGGTCGTAGTAGTAGTCGATCCAGGCCTCGGCGTTCTCGCGGTGCGTCGCCTTGTTGGGCACGAGCATGTTGTCGCTCCAGAGGTTGAGCCCCTCCTCCGGCACGACGAAGCGGATGTCGGGGTTCTCGAACTGCGCCTGGATCACGTCGCCCGACCACGCCTCGCAGGCGACGATGTTGCCGGCGGTGAGGTCCTGGATGTACTCGTTGCCGGTGAACGCACGCACCTGGCCGGCGCTGATGCGCCCGCGCAGGTAGTCGATCCCGTCGTACCACTCGTCCTCGGTGAAGTCCTCGGGGTCGGCCCCGTTCACCTTGAGGACGAAGGCCATCGTGTCGCGCATCTCGGAGAGCAGCGTGATCTTGCCGCGCAGCTCCTGACGCTCGAGGAGGTCGGCGAAGCTGCCGACCTCGCCGGTCAGCCCGGCGTTGTAGGCGATGCCCGTCAGGCCGGTCTGCCACGGCGCCGAGTAGGTGCGGTCGGGGTCCCACGCCTTGTCGCGCAGCGCGGGCAGCAGGTTGTCGTGCAGGTTGGCGACCTTGTCCCGCGCCAGCGGCTGCGTCCAGCCGAGCCCGATCATGCGGGCGGCCATCCAGTCGGTCAGCACCATGATGTCGCGGTCGATGGGCTCGCAGGCCCCGAGCTGGTTGCGGACCTTGGCGAAGAACTCGGCGTTGTCGTTGACGTCGTCGGTGTAGTCGACGCTGATGCCGGTGTCGGCCTCGAAGGCCCTCAGCGTGCTGCCGCGCTGGCGCGGCGGGTCGATGTAGGCCGGCCAGTTGGAGACCACGAGGCGCCTGTCGCGCGCCGAGACGTCGGGCGCCCGGCAGGACGCGGGGTCCTGGGAGGCGCCGTCGGTGCCGAAGAGCGGGAGCAGCGCCGCGCTGCCGAGCGCGAAGGCGCTGAGCCCGGCTCCCTTGAGGAAGGTGCGGCGCGAGGCGCCGGTCTGCCGTGGGGCCACCTTGTGCTCCTCCTCCTGCCGCCGTCCCCCGGCCCGCATGCTCACACGACGTACGACGTCGTGACAAGGGATTCCGTCGCCGCGAAACACGATCGCCACGGAACCGTCATCACGTAGGCCATCAGGCTGCGGATCGCGGACCGAGCGCCTTGCCACGGCGACGCCCGGCGGCCACGATGTGGGCCATGACCGAGCAGCGCAACGGCACCTCGCGGGCCAGCGGCCTGATCGACGACCTGTCGAAGCAGATCATCGAGCAACTCCAGGCCGACGGCCGACGGTCGTACGCCGCCATCGGCAAGGTCGTGGGTCTCTCGGAGGCCGCGGTGCGCCAGCGGGTGCAACGGCTGACCGAGGCGGGCGTGCTGCAGATCGTCGCGGTGACCGACCCGCTCCAGCTGGGGTTCTCGCGCCAGGCGATGGTGGGCATCCACGTCGACGGCGCCGTCGGCCCCGTCGCGGAGGCCCTGACGCGGCTCGACGAGGTCATCTACGTCGTCATGACGGCGGGCGGCTTCGACGTGCTGTGCGAGGTCGTCAGCGCCAGCGACGAGGAGCTGTTGTCGCTCGTCGGCGACCGCATCCGCGCCGTGCCCGGGGTGCGCACCACCGAGACCTTCATGTACCTCAAGCTCGCCAAGCAGGTCTACAGCTGGGGCGTGCGCTAGTCCGACTTGCCGCGCCCGACCCCGCCCCGTGGGAGTATCGCCGCGTGATCAAGGGGGAGCTGCCGTCCGAGGGTTCGCCCCCGCCGCGACACTCCGCCCGCCCGCCGAGCATGACGATGGATCCCGCGAGCAAGGCCATCATCGGCCTGCTGCAGCGCGATGCCCGCCGGCCGTACGCCGAGATCGCCGCCGAGGTCGGCCTCGACGAGGACGAGGTCGTCGAGCGGGTACGTCGCCTGGTCGACGCAGGTGTCATGCAGCTCACCGCGGTCACCGACCCGCTCCAGCTCGGCTTCGCTCGCCAGGCGATGCTCGGCGTCAGCGTGGACGCGGAGTCGGTCAGGGCGGTGGCGCAGGCCGTCAGCGAGGTGCCGGAGGTCTGCTACGTCGTCATCACCTCGGGCAGCTTCGAGCTGCTCGTCGAGGTGGTCGGCGACAGCGACGCCCACCTGCTGGAGATCGTCACGACCCGGGTCAAGCCGCTGCCCGGCGTGACCGCGATCCACACCTTCCTCTACCTCGAGCTGCAGAAGCAGAGCTACACCTGGGGCGTGCGCTGAGCGTCAGCCCCGCTCGACCTGCACCTCGCCGTCGGCGAACTGCTTGCGGATCACCTTCTTGTCGAACTTGCCCACGCTGGTGCGCGGCACCTGGTCGATGAAGGCCCAGGCGTCGGGCAGCTGCCACTTGGCGAAGTCCTGGGCCAGGTGCTCGCGCAGCTCCTCGACGCTGACCTGCTCGCCGTCGCGCACCACGACGGTGGCGAGCGGGCGCTCGTCCCACTTCTCGTCGGGGATCGCGACGACGGCCGCCTCGACCACCGCCGGGTGACCCATCAGGGCGTTCTCGAGGTCGACCGACGAGATCCACTCGCCGCCCGACTTGATGACGTCCTTCGACCGGTCGGTGAGCGTGATGAAGCCCCGGTCGTCGAGCTTGCCGACGTCGCCGGTGCGCAGCCACCCGTCGCGGAACTTCTGCCCCACGTCGGGGTCGTCGCTGTTGTAGTAGGAGCCGGTGACCCACGGGCCCCGCACCTCGAGCTCGCCGACCGAGCGGCCGTCGGCGGGCAGCGCGTCGCCGTCGTCGCCGACGATGCGTCCCTCGACCCCGCACAGCAGCCGGCCCTGCGTCGCGCGGAAGCGCCACGCCTCCTCGGTCTCCTCCTCTACGCCCAGCGGCGGGCGGCCCGCCGACGCGACCGGCGAGGTCTCGGTCATGCCCCACGCCTGTCGTACCTCGATGCCGTGGCCCCACAGCCCCTGCTGCAGCGACAGGGGCACCGCCGAGCCGCCGCACAGGATCAGCCGCAGCGACTCGGGCTTGGCCTCCGGGTGCTTCTCGAGGTGGCCGAGCACGTCGTTCCACACCGTCGGCACCGCGCCCGAGACCGTCGGCCGGCTCTCGGCCATGAACCGGCACAGCGGCTCGGCCTGCAGCCAGCGGTCGGGCATGCACAGTGACGCGCCGCTCATCAGGGCGGCGTACACCAGGCCCCAGGCGTTGGCGTGGAACTGCGGCACGATCGGCAGGACCCGCTCGTGGGCGTCGAGCGCGGCGACCGTGCCGCTCCAGATCGCCATCGAGTGCAGGTAGAGCGAGCGGTGGCTGTAGACGACGGCCTTGGGGTTACCGGTGGTGCCGCTCGTGTAGCACATCGCGGCGGCGTCGCGCTCGTCCACCTCGGGCCACTCGAAGGCGTCGGGCTGGTCGGCCAGCAGATCGGCCCAGCGGTGCACCTGCGCGCCGTGGCCCTCCAGCGGGCCGAGGTCGGCGTCGACGGCCTCGGGCCCGGCGACGACGACGTGCTCGACGGTCGCCATGCCCGCGAGGTTGGGGGCCAGCAGCGGCACCAGCGAGGCGTCGACCAGCACGACCCGGTCCTCGGCGTGGTTGGCGATGTAGACGAGCTGCTCGGCGGGCAGCCGGATGTTGAGGGTGTGCAGCACCGCGCCCATCGAGGGCACCGCGAGGTACGCCGCGAGGTGCTCGGCGTTGTTCCACATGAAGGTCGCGACCCGCTGGTCGCCCTCGACGCCGAGGCCCCGCAGTGCGTGGGCGAGCCGCGCGACCTCCGCGCCCAGCTCGCCGTACGTCGTCGAGCGGGAGCCGTCGGCGGTCGCGGTCACCACCTCGGAGTCGCGGTGCACCGTGGTGCCGTGGCGCGCGATCTCGCGGACCGACAGCGGGACGTCCTGCATCGTGCTGCGCATGGCGGGAGCCTGCCGGTCCCCGTGAGCCGGTGTCTAGGGTCCGGGGCGTGGCTGACTTCACGACGCGACCGACGCTCCAGGGCACCTTCGGCATGGCGTCCTCCACCCACTGGCTCGCCTCCCAGGCGGCGATGCGGATGCTCGAGCTCGGCGGCAACGCCTTCGACGCCGCTGTCGCGGGCGGCTTCGTGCTGCACGTCGTCGAGCCGCACCTCAACGGTCCCGGGGGAGACCTGCCGGCCATCGTCGCGACCGCCGACGACCCGACGCCGCGGGTGCTGTGCGGGCAGGGCCCGGCCCCGCGGGCCGCGACCCGCGAGGCGTACGCCGCCCTCGGCCTCGACCACGTGCCGGGCTCCGGCGTGGCTGCAGCGGCCGTGCCCGGCGCCGTCGACGCCTGGCTGCTCCTGCTCCGCGACCACGGCACGCTGCCGCTCGCCACCGTGCTCGAGCCCGCGCTGGGCTACGCCGAGCACGGCCACCCGGTGCTGCCGCGCGTCGTCGACACCCTCGCCCGGGTGCAGGCGCTGTTCGAGCGTGACTGGCCGACGTCGGCCGAGCTGTGGCTGCCCGGCGGGCACGTGCCCCGGCCCGGTGAGCTCGTGCGCAACGCGCCGTACGCCGCTGTCCTGCGCCGGCTCGGTGAGGCCGCGACCTCCGCCGGGTCCGACGTCGCCGGGCAGGCCGAGGCGGCCCGCCGTGCCTGGGGCGAGGGCTTCGTGGCGGAGGCGGTCGACGCCTTCCGCGCCCGGTCGTGGCGCCACCGGCACGGCGAGGCCGAGCTCGAGGTGACCGGGTTCGTCGACGGCCAGGACCTCGCCGACTTCAGCGCCACGTGGGAGCCCGCGGTGGTGCGCTCCTTCGCCGGCGCCGAGGTCGCCAAGACCGACCTGTGGGGCCAGGGTCCGGGCCTGCTGCAGGTGCTGGGGGTGCTCGAGCACCGCGGGCTCACCGACCCCGACACCCCCGAGGGCGCCCACGCGCTGGTCGAGGCCTGGAAGCTGGCCATGGCCGACCGCGAGGCGTGGTTCGGCGACCGCTCCCCCGTCAGCGTCGACGACCTGCTCGACCCCGCCTACCTCACCGAGCGCGCAGCCCTGGTCGGCGAGACCGCCGACCACGGCCTGCGGCCCGGCTCCCCGGGCGGCCTCGAGCCGCGGCTGGCCGAGCACGTGCGACGCCTGGTGGCCGGCGAGGCGGTCGCCGTGGGCGACGGCGTCACCACGGGCGAGCCGACCGTCCAGCGGGCGGCCTCCGAGCTGGAGGGTCGCGGCGACACCTGCCACCTCGACGTGGTCGACCGCTGGGGCAACGTCGTCTCGGCCACCCCGAGCGGAGGCTGGCTGCAGAGCTCCCCGGTCATCCCCGAGCTCGGCTTCTGCCTCGGCAGCCGCTCGCAGATGTTCTGGCTCGACGAGGGGCTGCCCGCCTCGCTCGAGCCCGGCGCCCGACCGCGTACGACGCTCACCCCCACCCTGGTGCTGCGCGACGGGGTGCCTGTCGTGGCCTGCGGCTCCCCCGGCGGCGACCAGCAGGACCAGTGGCAGTCGCTGTTCCTGCTGCGCCACCTCGTGGGCGGCATGACGCTGCAGGAGGCGATCGACGCGCCGATGAGCCACACCACGAGCTTCCCGGGCTCGTTCCATCCCCGGGGCATGGAGCCGGGTGCGGTCGTGGCGGAGTCGCGGACCTCGCCCGAGGTGCTCGACGGGCTGCGCGCCCGCGGCCACGCCGTGACCGTCGACGGTCCGTGGACCCTCGGTCGCATGTGCGCCGTCTCCCGCGACCCGGCCACCGGCCTGCTCCAGGCGGGGGCCAACCCCCGCGGGATGCAGGGCTACGCGGTCGGCCGCTGAGCGTTTCGCGCCCCCGGGCGTGACCCCGGTCACTATGGTCCAGGTGTGCCGACCACCCTCGCCGAGCTGGGCGCGCTGTCCCGGCCGGAGCTGCGCGACTACCTGCGCACCGGTGACGTCCTCGAGATCACCGGGCTGATCCGCACCGCCGACGACGACGCGCTGCGCCGCGTGCTCGACCTCGAGCACTTCCGTGCCGAGGGGGTCGTGGCGATCCTCGGGCGGTTCGCCGAGCTCGCCGATCCCGAGCGGCTGGCGTCCCTGCGCGGCACGGTGCGCTTCGAGCTCGCCCGGGGTCCGGCGCGCGGCGACACCGAGGTGCACACCGCCCGCTTCGACGCCGGCACCGTGACCCTCGAGCCGGGCGCGTCCCCCGACGTCGTGATCCGCGCCGACCTGCTCGACTTCGTCCGGCTCGTCACCGGGCAGGCCAACGCGGCCCTGCTCTACCTCTCCGACCGGCTCGGCCTGACGGGCGACGAGCTGCTCGCCCTCGACGTCGGCTGCGTCTTCACGGTCCCGGGCAGCGGCCAGCAGGCGGTCGACCCCCGCTCGCTCGACCCCGTCGACGTCGCCACGGCCGTCGCCGCCTCGTCGGGCGAGCACATGCGCAGCGTCATGGCCGGCAGCTTCCGACCGATCGTGCTCGAGGAGGTGACCCGGCGCTTCCCCGACTTCATCGACGCGCAGCGGGCCTCCCGGATGCGCCTGTGCATCGGCTTCCGCATCGGTGGCCGGCCCGACGGCGAGCACGACCGCTTCACCGTGCACGTCGTCGACGGCACCTGCCGCATCGAGAACGACCCGGCCGAGGGCCAGCGTCGCGACGCCACCCTGACCCTCGACGGAGCCGACTTCCTGCGCCTCGCCACCGGCCAGCTGCACCCCGTGCGGGGCGTGCTCAGCGGGGCGCTCAAGGTGCGCGGCGACAAGGCGAAGGCGCTCCTCCTCAACGGCGTGATGCGGCCGCCGCAGCCCCGGCACCTCGGCTAGCGCGCAGGCAGGTGGGTGCGCGGGGCCATCCGTGCCCCGTGGCGCGGACGGCCCATGCCGGCGAGCTCGACGAGCCGCTGCACGCGGTGGCGGTGACCGGCGTACGGCGCCAGCAGCGCGGCCATGTCGTCGTCGTCGCCCACCTCACCGGTCAGCACCCAGGTCACGTTGGCGGCGACGTGGTAGTCGCCGAAGCTGACCGAGTCGGGGTCGCCCAGCGCCCGCGAGCGCACCTCGGCGCTGGTCCAGACGCCGATCCCGGGCAGCGTGCGCAGCCGCCGGTCGAACTCCTCGGGCGCGAGCAGCCCCGCCCGCTCCAGCGAGGTCGCCACCCGGGCCGCGTGCTGCACCGGGCGTGAGCGGGCGCCGTCGACGTGGGCCCGGAGCCACTCCCACGACGGCACCTGCCGCAGCTGCTCGGGCGTCGGCTGCACCCACAGCCGCACCACGGGGTCGGTCTCGCTCGGCGGGCCCGGAGCCCGCTCGCCGAAGCGGTGCACGATCCGCCGGAACCCGGCGAACGCCTCCTGCCCCGTCACCTTCTGCTCGAGGATCGCGGGCAGCAACGCCTCCATCACCCGCCCGGTCGCGCCGAGCCGCCAGTGGCGGTGACGGCGCCAGGCGTGGGCCAGCGGCTCCGGCGGCACGAAGCCGCTCGGGTCGTCGTCGGCGCCCAGCATCCGCGGGACGGAGTCGAGCACCCAGGTCGCCCCCGGGCCCCAGGCGGTCGCCTCGACCTCACCCAGGTCGGGCCGCGGCAGCAGCCGCAGCGACGCCGGGCCCTCGGGGGTGTTGACCCCGCGCCAGGTCGCGCCGTCGGCGGTGGTGCGGTAGGTCGGGTCGCCCGGGCCGCGGCGGTGCGTCTTCAGCACCTGCTCCACAGGGCAAGGCCACCCCGGTCGCCAGCGACGCTCCTCCACACCAGCAGGGTATGCGGGTCCTCCGACGACCCCGGGTCCGCTCGGGTCGTCGGGGCACGCTGGCACACGGCGCCCTACCCTGGCCGGCATGCTGCTCGCCCGCCTCGTGGAGGTCTCCGGCCAGGTCGCCGCCACGTCCAAGCGGCTCGAGAAGCGCGAGCTCATCGCCGACCTGCTGCGCGAGGCCGCGCCCGGCGGCGCCGACACACTCGACCTCGCCGCCACCTACCTCTCCGGCACGCTGCGCCAGCGCCGCACCGGCCTCGGCTGGCGCACGCTGTCCGACCTGCCGCCTCCCGCGACCGAGCCGTCGCTCACCCTCGACGAGCTCGACCGCACCCTCGACAGGGTCTCGACGCTGTCCGGCTCCGGCTCGGGCACCGCCCGCCGCGACGCCGCCGCCGACCTCTTCGGCCGGCTCACCGCCCCCGAGCAGGACTGGCTGCGCGCCGTGCTCACCGGCAACGTCCGCCAGGGAGCGCTCGACTCCGTGATGCTCGACGCCGTGGCCCGGGCGGCCGAGGTGCCCCTGGCCGAGGTGCGCCGAGCGGCGATGTTCAGCGCCCCCACCGGCCCGATCGCCGCCGCCGCGCTCACCCGGGGCGTCGAGGCGCTGGGCGAGTTCAGCATGGTCGTCACCCGGCCCGTCCGCCCGATGCTCGCCGGCACCGCCCCCGACGTCGCCGCCGGGCTCGACAAGGTGGCCCCCGACGACGCCGTCGCCGTCGACACCAAGCTCGACGGCATCCGCGTCCAGGTGCACAAGCGCGGCGACGACGTGATCGTCTTCACCCGCTCGCTCGACGACATCACCGAGCGGCTGCCCGAGGTGGTCGAGGTGGTGCGCGGCCTGCCCGCCCGCGACCTCGTGCTCGACGGCGAGGCGCTGGCGATCGGCCCCGACGGCCGGCCCCGCCCCTTCCAGGAGACCGCGTCGACGACCGCCACCCACGCCGGGGCCGCGGGCGTGGCGCCGTACTTCTTCGACCTGCTGCTGCACGACGACGACTCGCTCGTCGAGGTGCCGACCCGCGAGCGGCTCGCCCGCCTCGACGCCGTCGTGCCCGAGGAGCACCGCGTCGCCCGGCTCGTCACCGGCTCCGCCGACGAGGCGCAGGCGTTCTTCGACGACGTCGTAGCCCGGGGACACGAGGGCGTCATCGTCAAGCGTCTCGACGCGCCGTACGACGCCGGCCGCCGCGGCTCGGCCTGGGTCAAGGTCAAGCCCCGCCACACCCTCGACCTCGTCGTGCTCGGCGTCGAGTGGGGCAGCGGACGACGCCGCGGCTACCTCTCCAACATCCACCTCGGCGCCCGCACCGACGACGGCTTCGTGATGCTCGGCAAGACCTTCAAGGGCATGACCGACGAGATCCTCGCCTGGCAGACCGAGCGCTTCCTGGCCCTGGAGACGGCGCGGAAGGGGCACGTCGTCCACGTCAGGCCAGAGCAGGTCGTCGAGATCGCCTTCGACGGCGTCCAGCGCTCCACCCGCTACCCCGGCGGCGTCGCCCTCCGCTTCGCCCGCGTCCTCCGCTACCGCGACGACAAGCCCCCCTCCGAGGCCGACACCCTCGCCACCGTCCGCTCCCACCTGCCGTGACCCCGATCGGGGCATGGTTCGCCGCCCTCCTCCTCTGCATGGGCGGAGGCCTGGTCCTCGCGACCTCGTGGTTCGTCGACTGGCCGCCAGCCGTGCTGATCGGCGCGAGTGTGGCGTTCGTCGTGGGTAGCGCGGCGTTCGGCGTCCTCGCCCACCTCGACGCCCGTCACGAAGGGTTGTCCTGGCTCCGAGCGGTGCGCCGGGGGTTGTCGACCGCGATCCGTGCCTTTGTCAGCCTCCTCCCCTGACGCAGCGTCGGCCGAGATGCGACACGTGCCCTGCTCCCGCGCAGCGACCGTCGCTTGGTCCCTGAGGAGGTCGCGCAGCGACCGTCCCGAAGGGCCTCGCCGTCGCCTCGCCGGGTCTCGAGGCTCGTCGCTAGCGCTCCTCGCACCTCGACCACCGTAGGGCGCCGCATGGGTGGTCGAGGTGCGAAGAGCCCCCGGGCGAGGAGCCTCGAGACCGTACGATGAACGCACCGCTCTCTCGGGAGGCCCCTCGTCTCGCCGGGCCTCGAGGCTCGACCACCGATCGCGGGAGCTGGGCTGGTCGAGGTGTGACGAGCCCCTGGGCGAGGAGCCTCGAGACCCCGCAACCCGGACGCGACCCTGTGCACAACCCGCACCTTGTCGGCGGGCACAGTTAGAATCGAACACATGATCGACATCCTCGCCGACGCCGCCGCCACCCTGGTGACGCGCCTCGGCACCGAGGACGTCGACCACCTCCCACCCGAGGCACTTGTCGACCTGCTCGCCGCCTGCGAACGCCTGAAGGGCGCAGCCGCAGCCTGCCAGGCGAGGGCGACCGTCGCGTTCGCCGACCACGAACGCGCAGCCGGGCGGGGTGACGGGGTCGCCGCGCAGGTGGGGCTCGCCACGAGACAGTCGCCGTTCAAGGCCCGCCGGTTCGTGGGGTTCGCCCACGCGCTGGCCGAGCTGCCCCACACCCACGAGGCCCTCGCCGCCGGCGAAACCTCGGAGTTCCGGGCGTTCTCCATCGCGAAAGAGACGATGCTGCTCTCGCGCGAAGACCGCGCGGCGGTCGATCGGGAGCTCAGCCAGCGCCCCGGCGGCATTGGTGCGCTGTCCGACCGCGGCGCGGAGGCCGAGGCCCGGCTCATCGGGCAGCGTCTCGACCCTGCCGCCGCGGTCCGCCGCAACGCCGCCGCCGTGAAGCAACGCCGGGTCTCGCTGCGACCCGCCCCCGACGGCATGACCCGGCTGTCCGCCGTCCTGCCCGTCGTCGACGGGATCAGCGTGTGGGCCGAGCTCTGCCGCACCGCCGACACCGCCCGCGCCCAGAGCGATGGACGAGCACGGGGTGAGGTGATGGCCGACGAGCTCGTCGCCCGCCTGCTCGGCCGGAAGCCGACGGAGTCGACGGTCGAGGTGTCACTCGTGATGACCGACGCCGCCCTGCTCGGGTCCGACGACCCGGCCGCGCACCACGAACCCGCCCAGGTCGTCACCGACACCGGCCTGCAGGCCACCATCCCCGCCGACCACGCCCGCGCCATCGTCCGCGACGCCGCCGAGGTCTACCTGCGCCGGCTCTACACCGACCCGCAGCGCGGCGACCTCGTCGCGATGGACTCACGAAGACGCACCTTCACCGGCCAGCTCCGCAAGCTCCTCGTCCTGCGCGACCAGAGGTGCCGCACCCCCTGGTGCGACGCCCCCATCCGCCACCTCGACCACATCCGCCGAGCCAACGAACGCGGCCCCACCAAGGCGAGCAACGCCCAAGGCCTCTGCGAAGCCTGCAACCACGCCAAGGAGCGTGCCGGCCTCGCCCAACAAGCCAAGCTCGACGGGAGCGTCGTCACCCTGACGCCCACCGGCCACACCTACCGCGGGCACCGACCCAGGCCACCCGGCCCGCCACCCCCACCACGAGCCGACTGGTCACACCTCGAGACCTGGCTCCGCTCCGAGCTGCCCGCGTAGGTCGTCGTCTGGTCCGTGCGTGAGTCGCGGCGCTAACGCACGGGCCTGCGCAGTCGGGTCACCGACGCGCGAGCCGCCGCTGCAGCCGAGCGGCCCCTGGTCCGCTGAGCTCGTGGGCGACGCCCCGGCGGCCCGAGAGCACCATGAGCACCGCCTCTCCGGGGCCGCGGGCCTCGGGGCCCCGACCGTGGGCGAAGTCGACGTCGGTGGCGACGACGCGGGTGCCGCGCACGTGCCAGAAGCCGTGCAGGGGCGGGGCGGTGACGGCGAAGCCCAGGGCGTACCGCAGGCGCTCTGCCGGGATCTCACGCGGCCGCCCGAGCGGGCGCCGTACGTCCTGCTGGTGCACCACGCCGTCGACGAGCCCGACGGCGCCGCCGCGGGCGGCGGTGATGCCCGAGGGCCGCAGGTGGGTGCGCAGCCGGTCGACGAGACCGTCGTCGCCGAGGTCGCGCGTCCGGTCGAGGAAGTGCCGGTTGAGCCGGGCGAAGGAGAACCGGGACGGCAGCAGCTGCCGTCCGACCTCGCGGTAGCCGACGTCCTCGTAGCTGAGCAGGTGGGCGACGACGTCGCGCACCGACCAGCCGTCGCAGAGGCTGGGCGCGGCCCACTGCGCCGGCGTCAGCGACTCGAGGAGGGCCAGGAGCTCGCGGCGCTCGAGCTCGGCCTCGCGCATCACGTCCATGCCGCGCAGGCTACGCAGGAGGCGTGACCTGACTCTCGGTCACAGGTGTGCAACTCGCAGTTGCACTACCCTCGCACCATGTCCGCCACGTCCTCGACCTCCCGCAAGCCCGCCGCGGCCCGTCGCCGCGCACGGGAGGCCGAGATCCTCGCCGCGACGCGCGAGCTCTTCGACCGCGCCGGCGTGCGCGACGCCCAGGTGGAGGACATCGCCCGCGCGGTAGGCGTCAACCGGGCCATCATCTACCGCCACTTCAGCGGCAAGGAGGAGCTGTTCGCGCTCACCCTGGTCAGCTACCTCGACGACCTCGGCCAGCAGCTCGCCGACGCCGCCCAGCACGGCACGACGCCGCGGGAGCGACTGGTCGCGGTGACCGAGGCGTTCATCGACTTCGGCCTGTCCCACCCGGCCTTCGTCGACTGCGCGATGACGATCATGCGCCGGCCCGGGCCCGAGCTCCTCGAGGAGATCAGCGAGAGCGCGATGTTCCGCCTCGGCCGCGGCATGACGACCTGCCTGGCCACGCTGCGCGACGTGTTGTCGGCCGGCAACGAGTCCGGCGACTTCCACGTGGACGATCCCGAGCTGCTCGCCAACCACATGTACGCCAGCGGCCTCGGCGCCCTGCAGCTCGCCCGCGTCGGCATGCTGGTGCGCGAGCAGTCCCCCGGCGTCCCGGCCGTCGCCGACGTGTCGGCCGACGACGTGCGCCGCTACGTCGTCGCCACCGCGACGGCGCTCGCCGCGGGCGTCTGACCGGGCCCGGTCCCGGCTCAGCGCTCCAGGATCGCGACGACGCCCTGGCCGCCGGCGGCACAGACCGAGATCAGCACCCGTCCGGAGCCCTTCTCCTCGAGCAGCTTCGCCGCGTTGGCGATGATGCGCGCGCCGGTGGCCGCGAAGGGGTGACCGGCGGCCAGCGACGAGCCGTTGACGTTGAGCCTGGTGCGGTCGATCGAGCCCAGCGGCTCGTCGAGGCCGAGCCGCTCCTTGCAGAACACCGGGTCCTCCCACGCGGCGAGCGTGGAGAGCACCTGCGAGGCGAAGGCCTCGTGGATCTCGAAGAAGTCGAAGTCGGCGAAGCTGAGGCCGTTGCGGGTCAGCAGCCGGGCGGCGGCGTACGCCGGGGCCATCAGCAGGCCCTCGCCGCCGTGCACGAAGTCGACCGCCGCGGTCTCGGCGTCGACGAAGTACGCCCGGACCGGGATGCCGTGCGCCTCGGCCCACTCCTCGGTCGACAGCAGGGCGACCGAGGCACCGTCGGTCAGCGGGGTCGAGTTGGCCGCGGTCATGGTGGCCGCCTCGCCCTTGCCGAAGACCGGCTTGAGCTTGGCGAGCTTCTCCAGCGACGAGTCGGCGCGGAGGTTCTGGTCGCGCTCGAGGCCCTTGAAGGGGGTGATCAGGTCGTCCTGGAAGCCGCGGTCGTACGACGCGGCCAGCCGGTGGTGGGAGGTGACGGCCAGCTCGTCCTGCGCCTCGCGCGTGATTCGCCACTCCAGCGCGGTGAGCGCCTGGTGCTCGCCCATCGACAGCTTGGTGCGGGGCTCGCCGTTCTGCGGGATCGACGGGATGATGTCGGCCGGCCGGATCTTCGCCAGCGCCTTGAGCCGACCCTGGGTGGTCTTGGCGCGGTTGGCCTCGAGCAGGATCTTGCGGAGCTTCTCGCCGACCGCGATCGGGGCGTCGGAGGTGGTGTCGGAGCCGCCGGCGATGCCGGAGTCGATCTGGCCGAGCGCGATCTTGTTGGCGACGTAGATCGCCGCCTGCAGCCCGGTGCCGCACGCCTGCTGCAGGTCGACCGCGGCCGTCTCCGGCGCGAGGCGCGAGCCGAGCACCGACTCGCGGGTGAGGTTGAAGTCGCGGGCGTGCTTCAGCACGGCACCGGCGGCCACCTCGCCCACGCGCTCGCCGTCGAGGCCGTAGCGGACGACGAGGCCGTCGAGCGCGGCGGTGAGCATCTCCTGGTTGGAGGCCGTGGCGTAGGCGGTGTTGGACCGGGCGAAGGGGATCCGGTTGCCGCCGAGGACGGCGACGCGACGGGTCTGCTGCGGCATGGGGTCAGCTCCTGTGAGGTCAGAGGTCACGGGCCTGCGGCGGTCCCGCCGGAGCGGGTACCAGCACGTCGACCCTGGCTCATGGTGCCGGTCGCGGGCCGCGAACTGAACGCCATGAGGGGCAGGTCACGAAAGGTGGACGCGGAGTTACACGCGTCGTTACATTTCCGTCGTACTGTCGAGTAGCCCCACTGTAGAGGAAGCCATGAGCGACCGGTACCAGTTCTTCACCTCCACCCCCATCGGCAAGTTCCTGGTCAAGAACCTCGGCCTGCCGGACCCGACCCCGCTGGAGCGCTGGCACGAGGGCGCCCCCCTCGTCGACGGCACCGTCGTCGTCGGCGGCGACGGCCGGCTCGCGGGTCCCGTGACCACCACGCTCGACAAGCTCGGCGTCGCCGCGGTCCGCACCGGCACCCCGGAGCAGAAGTACAAGGGCCTCGTCCTCGACGCCACCGGCCTGACCTCCTCGGGCGACCTCGTCGCGCTGCAGGAGTTCTTCACGCCCCTGCTGCGCAGCCTGCATAGCTGCGCCCGGGTCGTCGTGCTCGGCACCGTGCCCGAGGGTCTCGAGGGCAGCGAGCGCGTCGCCCAGCGGGCGCTCGAGGGTTTCACCCGCTCCCTCGGCAAAGAGATCGGCCGCGGCTCCACCGTCAACCTGGTCTACGTCGCCCCCGGCGCCGAGGAGGCGCTCGAGTCGACGCTGGCCTTCTACCTCTCCCCGAAGAGCGCCTACGTCTCCGGCCAGGTCGCCCGGGTCGGGGCGACCGGCACGACCGAGGCCGCCGACGTGGTCGACCGGGCCCGCCCCCTGGCCGGCAAGACCGTGGTCGTCACGGGCGCCTCGCGCGGTATCGGCGAGCAGATCGCCCGGGTGCTGCACCGCGACGGCGCGACGGTGCTCGGCATCGACGTGCCGCAGGCCGCGAGCGAGCTGCAGGGCGTGATGCGCGAGATCGAGGGACACCACCTGGTCCTCGACATCACCGCCAAGGACGCGCCGCAGCGCATCGCGCAGCACGTCAAGGAGACCTTCGGGCAGGTGCACGGCATCGTGCACAACGCCGGCATCACGCGCGACAAGAAGCTGCAGAACATGAAGCAGGAGCGCTGGGAGCAGGTGATCGGGGTCAACCTGACCGCCCCCGAGCGCATCAGCCGCGAGCTGCTCGCGCAGGAGCTGATCGCCCCCAACGGCCGCATCGTCGGCGTCGCGTCGATCGCGGGCATCGCCGGCAACGTCGGACAGACCAACTACGCCGCCTCCAAGGCCGGCGTGATCGGCCTCGTCGACGCCCTGGCACCCGAGCTCGGCGCCGGCATCACCGTCAACGCCGTGGCCCCCGGCTTCATCATCACGCAGATGACCGCGGCGGTGCCGTTCGCGACCCGCGAGGTCGGACAGCGGCTCAACGCCATGTCGCAGGGCGGGCTGCCCGTCGACGTCGCCGAGGCGATCTCGTGGTACCTCGACCCGGGCTCAACGGCCGTCAACGGCAACGTGGTCCGGGTGTGCGGCCAGATGATGCTGGGCGCCTGATGGCCGAGCAGGAGCCCGGCGGCACCCACCGCACGGTGCGCGGCGAGCCCGGCGGGGTCGGCGTGATGCTCAAGGCGGCGCTGCCCGTGCTGCCGGGTGTCAACCTGCTCCCCGGGGTCGGCAAGTCGGGCGCGTCGGTCGAGCAGGGGCTGCCGCTGCTGACGCTGCACCGTGCCGACGTCGCGATCGACCCCGCGCACGTCGCGGCGTACGCCGCGGTGTGCGGGTTCGAGCCGAGCCAGACGCTGCCGTTCACCTACCCGCACATGCTGGCCTTCGGCCTGCACATGGGGATCATGACCGACGGCTCGTTCCCGTTCCCGGCGATCGGCACCGTGCACCTGGCCAACGCGATCACCGCCCACCGGCCGATCGCGCCGACCGAGCGGCTCGACGTCAGCGCCACCGCCCGCGACCTGCGGGCGCACCCCAAGGGCATGGTGTTCGACCTCGTCACGACGGTCCGCAGCGCTGGTCACGGGGAGATCGAGACCGTCTGGGAGTCGACCTCGACCTACCTGCGGGTCGGTCGCGGCGACGACCAGGCGGTCAGCCCGCCCGACCTCGACCTGGTGCCCGGGACGGGCACCGTCTGGTCGCTGCCGGGCGACCTCGGCCGGCGCTACGCCTCGGTCTCGGGCGACCACAACCCGATCCACCTCTACCCGCTGACCGCCAAGGCCCTGGGCTTCAAGCGCCAGATCGCCCACGGCATGTGGACCAAGGCCCGCAGCATCGCCCACTTCGCCAACCGGCTGGGCGACGCCGCGACCGTGGAGGTGCAGTTCAAGAAGCCGGTCTTCCTGCCCGGGAAGGTCGCCTTCGGCTCGCGCACCGTCGAGACCGGTCTCGACTTCTCGCTGAGCGACCCGCGCAGCGGCAAGCCGCACCTCCTCGGACGTGCCCGGCGGCGGTAGTCCCGCCGACGGGCGCGGCCGTGGGCGTCAGCCGCGTCGGGCCCCGAAGTACGTCGTGACCGTGCGGCCGGTGCTCGAGTGCTTCATCGTGCACAGCCCGCTCGACGGACGCCAGGTGCCGACGTCGTCGGTGCCGTCACCGTCGAAGTCGCCGACGAGCGGCAGGTCGCCGGCCTGGCCGAAGACCAGCGTGCGGGTGGTGGTGCCGACCTTGAGCCGCCACGTCGCCGTGGTCGGCTCGAAGGTGCCCACCTCCGCGACCCGGTTGCCGTCCCAGTCACCGACCACCGGGGTCTGACCGGTGCCGCCGAAGACGGTGGTGCGCACCGTGCCGTCGGGCCAGCGCAGCGAGAACGTCCGGTTGGACCAGCGGTACCAGCCCAGCTCGGCGCGGCCGTTGCGGTCCCAGTCGCCGACGACGGGCACGTCGGCGGTGCCGCCGACACCGGCCACGGTGGCGGTCGCACCGGAGGCGCTGCGCAGCTTCCAGGTGCTGCTGCCGAGGCCCTTGGAGCCGACCTGGGCGACCTTGTCGCCGTCGAAGTCGCCGGCCACCGGGGTGTCGCCGGCGGCGCCCCACCGGATGTCACCGGCGGAGGTGCCGCGCTGGGTGCGCACGTAGCTGCCGGTCAGGCGGGGTCGGAAGACCGCGGGCTCGTCGACGCCGTCGCCGTTCCAGTCGCCGACCAGGGGTCGGTCGGCGCAGCTGACCGAGGCGGAGGTGGAGCCGAAGCGCCACGTGGCGCGGTGGAAGTACGGCGGGAAGTAGCTGCCGTTGCGGCGCTGCTCGAAGTGCAGGTGGGGCCCGGTCGAGCCACCCGTCGTGCCGAGCAGGCCGATGAGGTCGCCCTGGTCGACCCGCTGCCCGACGGTCGCGGCGAGCGAGTCGAGGTGGGCGTAGAGCGTGCTGTAGCCGCCGCCGTGGTCGATGACGACGTACTTGCCGTAGCTGTAGGTCAGCGACCGCACCAGCGTGACCGTGCCCGGGGCCGACGCGAGCACCGGCTTGCGGTAGTCGTCGGGGGCGTTGAAGTCGATGGCGTACGCACTCGGGCTGTGCGAGCTGCGCGAGCTGCCCGTCCACGACGAGCCGCAGGTGAAGGGCATCTCGAAGTCGGGGCCCGTGCTGGGCGACGCTGCGACGACGCGCTCGCTGGCGGCCGCCATGCGGGTGCGGGCCGCCTGGGCGGTCGGCGCCTCGACGCCGAGGGCCTCGGCCAGCTCGGCGGCGTCGGCCGGCTTGAGCTGGTAGCCGGGACCGTCGATGTCGCGTCCGGGGTCGGTACGCCGCTCCGCCGAGCTGGAGGGGCCGGCGAAGGCGGCTCCGAGGGCCAGGACCAGCGCGATGGTGGGAGCCACCACGCGCCGCAGGGGGGTCGACACCGTCACCACATCCGTCTCTGTCGTCACACGAGTGAGCAGAAACTAACCCAGGTCACGGCGTGTCGTCTCGCAGATGTCCGAATCGTGCGGTAGCGCCCTACTCGCCCGTGCGGTGCCGGATGAGCCCCTCCTGCGCGACCGTGGCGACCAGGCGGCCGTCACGGCTGAAGACCCGGGCCAGGGCGAGACCGCGCCCGCCCGACGCGGACGGCGAGGTCTGGTCGTAGAGCCACCACTCGTCGGCGCGGAAGCTGCGGTGGAACCAGATGGCGTGGTCGAGCGAGGCCGCCTGCATGCCGGGCGAGGCGATGTAGAGCCCGTGCGGCACCAGCGCCGCCGCCAGCAGCGTCAGGTCGCTGGCGTAGGTGAAGGCCGCGACCTGCGTGCGGTCGTCGTCGGGCAGCCGGCCGTTGATGCGGATCCACAGCCGTGAGCGGGTCGCGACGTCACCGGCGTCGACCCCGCCGCCGGGGCGGCTGTCACCGGCGTAGCGGATGTCGAGCGTCGACCACTCACGATGCCAGCGCTCGGCGACCTCCGGCGGGCCCGGCATCAGCTCGGGCAACGACGGGCAGTCATCGGGCTCCGGCACCGACGGCATCGCGTCGGCGTGGTCGAGCCCCTCCTCCGGGATCTGGTAGTCGACCGTGAGCGCGAAGATCGGCCGCCCGTGCTGGCGGGCCAGCACACGGCGGGTGGCGAAGCTGCGCCCCTCGCGCAGCGTGTCGACGTCGTAGACGATCGGCACGGCGGTGTCGCCCGGCCGCAGGAAGTAGGCGTGCAGCGAGTGCACGACGTACTGCTCCGGCACGGTGCGGGTCGCGGCGGTCAGCGCCTGGGCGGCGACCTGGCCGCCGAAGACCCGCTGCAGCTCGGTGTCGGGCTGCTGGCCGCGGAACAGGTCGTTCTCGATGGTCTCGAGGTCCAGCAGCTGCAGCAGCTCATCGACGGACTGGGGCACGGGGCTACTCCTCGGGATCTTCGAGTCGGGCGAGGAACTGCTCGAACTGCTCGCCCAGCTCCTCGCCGCTCGGCAGCGGCTGGTCGTCGGCCAGCAGCTGCGCGCCGGCCTCGTGGAAGGCGTCGTACTGCTGCTCCAGCCCGGAGACCACCTCGCGCACCTCGTCGGAGTCGGAGATCTGGGTCGCGATCTCGACCTGACGGGCCTCGCCGGCCTCGCGCAGCGCGGTGGTGCCGAGCCGCAGCCCGGCCGTCTCGGCCAGCGCCTCGAGCAGCGTCACGCTGGCCTGGGGGTACGCCGCCTGCGCGACGTAGTGCGGGATGTGCGCGACGAAGCCCATCGCGTCGTGGCCCCACTCCCCCAGCCGCAGCTCAAGCAGCGCCTGGGCCGACGACGGGATCCGGATCTCGCCGCGCCAGACGTTCTGCTGGCTCAGCAGCCGCGACACTGTGGCGTGGTGGGTCAGCTGCACCGGCCGGGTGTGCGGCACCGCCATCGGCACCGAGCCGAGCGAGACGGTCAGGGTGACGCCGAGCCGCTCGACGACCTCGCGCACCGCCCGGGCGAAGCCCTCCCAGCGGATGTCGGGCTCGGGGCCGTGCAGCAGCAGGAAGGGACGACCGTCGTCGTCGACCATGCGTCGCACCACCAGCCGGGGGGCGTCGTAGTCGGCGTAGTGGTCCTCGAGGAACGACATCGGGGGCCGACGGGCGCGGTAGTCGTAGAGCTCGTCGACCTCGAAGCTCGCGACGACCCGGCCGGCCGCGGGCGCGGAGCCCTCGGCCACCAGGTGGTCGACGGCCAGCTGGGCGGCACTCCCGGCGTCGAGGAAGCCGGCGAGGGCGACCACGAGGACGAGGCCGTCGTCGCGCGCCGCACCGACCTCCTCCGCCACCTCGTCGACGACGTGCACGAGCCGTGACTGGCTCACCACCGACCTCCTCCGCACCGGGTGCGTCCCGGGCGGGACGACAGCCCGAGCCTAGTGACCGGCGCCGTCAGCCGTAGAGGCTGGTGATGCGTCGTGCCGCCAGCCGCGCGAGCCGGCGCTCGTCCAGGCCGGTGACCCGACGCAGGACCTCGGCGCCACGGCGGTCCATCGCGGGGGCGGCGACCCGGTCGAAGGCGGCGAGCAGCCGCCACAGGACCTCCTCGCCCTGTTCCGCGACGAGGGCGTCGACGGCCATCCAGCTCAACGCGTAGTGCCAGTCCTGGTCGGGCCCGTTGAAGGAGCGCGAGGCCGGCATCGCGCGCACCGGCTCCCGGGCCCGGGACAGCGCCGCGGTCGGGATCCGGCGCAGCCCGCTCGGCACCGACCGCGCGCCGACGTACTCGGCCAGCCCTTCGGAGAACCACGTCGGTGCTCCGTCGTCGCGCTCGGCGACGGCGACGTGGGACAGCTCGTGGCGCACGATGCGGCCGAGGAACGGCTGCCCGGCGGCCACCGAGGTCGGCAGCAGCAGCATCCGGGAGCCGGCCTGCTCGGTCCGGTCGGGCGTGGCGTGCACCGGGAAGGTCAGCGCACCGAGCAGGTCGACCGAGCCTCCCGGGACGTCGGTGAAGGTGTCGAGCACGGCGCGGTCGCGGACGACGTAGGCCATCACGCTCCGGGGCCAGTCGAAGGGCACGACGTCGTCGACCTCGCGGACGCCCTCCTCGAGGGCGGCCATGACCTGCGGCGCCGAGCCCAGCATGGCGTCGTCGAAGATCCCGAGGACCCCGTCGCCCTGCTGCACGTGGACCCGCACCAGGTCCCACGGCGCGGGAGAGCCCTCGAGGAGCTCGGCGCCGTCGGCGTCGCGGTCGCCGGCGACGACCAGGCGGTCGCCCCGGACGACCACGACGAAGCCGACGGTGCGCTCGACGACCTGGCTGTCGAACCCCCGCAGCCGGGTGCGCAGGGTGACGCGCGGCATCAGCACCTGGGCACCGGCCCGTCGTGGGACCGGTCGGAGCCACGCGGTGTCCTCGACCTCGTAGGAGAACCGCTGCCACGGGAGCTGGCGCACGTTGGAGAACAGCAGCCGCTGCCGCTCGCGCCACGCGCGACCACCACCGAGCTGCGCCAGGAAGGCCGCCTCGTCGCCCCGTCGTACGGCGCGGGCGCGCGCGTCGAGCAGCCGCTGGACCCGGGCCCGCAGCTCTGGCCCCTGCAGCGACTCCTGCGGCGCCGGGGCGCCGTCGGCCGTCGGGTCGCCGAGCGCCCCGCGGGACCGCTCTCCGGGGTCAGCTGCCCCGAGGCACCCGGTGAGCAGGGTCAGCGTCAGCAGGAGCGCCAGCAGGCTGGTCAGCCACCTCATCGTCGAGCGCCGTGACCTCCTCGACGATGCCGCGCGCCAGCGACTGGGCGGTGAGCCCGATGCGCTCGAGGATCGCGTCTCGCTTGGCATGGTCGAGGAACTCCTGGGGGATGCCGTGCTGGCAGAACGGCGTGCGCACCCGCTCCTTCGTGAGCAGCTGCTGCAGCGACGCTCCCACGCCGCCGACCGTCCCGTTGTCCTCAACGCAGACCACCAGGCGGTGGTCACGGGCCAGGGCGACGATCGCAGGATCCCACGGCTTGACCCAGCGCGGGTCGACCACGGTGACCCCGATCCCCTGGTCGACGAGGCGCTCGGCCACGTCGACACCAGTGGCCGCCATCGAGCCGACCGCGACGAGCAGCACGTCGCGCGCGCCCTCACGCACGAGCACGTCGAGCGAGCCGACCCGGTCGACGGCCTCGAGGTCGGCGACCGGCGGGGCGCCCTTGGGGATGCGCAGCACGGTCGGCGCGTCGTCGACCGCGAGGCACTCGCGCAGCAGCTCGGCCACCCGCGCGCCGTCACGGGGCGCGGCTAGGCGCAGGCCGGGCACGACCTGGAGGATCGACATGTCCCACATGCCGTTGTGGCTGGGCCCGTCGTCGCCGGTCACGCCGGCGCGGTCGAGCACGAAGGTGACCCCGCAGCGGTGCAGCGCGACGTCCATCAGGACCTGGTCGAAGGCGCGGTTGAGGAACGTGGCGTAGATGGCGACCACCGGGTGCAGGCCGCCCATGGCCAGGCCGGCGGCGCTGGTGACCGCGTGCTGCTCGGCGATGCCGACGTCGTAGACGCGCTCGGGGTACGCGGCGGCGAAGCGGTCGAGGCCGACGGGGTAGAGCATCGCGGCGGTGATGCCGACGACGTCGGGGCGCTCGGCCCCGATCGCCACCATCTCCTCGCTGAAGAAGTCGGTCCAGATGCGGCCCTTGGGCCGACCGACGCCGGTCTCGACGTCGAACGGGCCGATCTGGTGGTACTGGTCGGCCTCGTTCTGCACGGCCGGGTCGTAGCCGAAGCCCTTGTGGGTGATGACGTGCACGATCACCGGCGCCTCGAAGCGCTTGGCCTGCGTCAGCGCGCGCTCGACGGCGACGCGGTCGTGGCCGTCGACGGGGCCGACGTACTTCAGGCCGAGGTCCTCGAAGAGGCCCTGAGGCGCGAGGGCGTCCTTCATGCCCTTCTTCATGGCGTGGAGCGCGTCGTAGACGGCGGGGCCGACGCCGCGCACGCCGTGCAGGCGCCGCTTGACCAGGTCGAGCACCTGCTCGTAGCGCGGGCTGGTGCGCAGCGCGGTGAGGTGGTCGGCCAGGCCACCCACGGTGGGCTGGTAGGAGCGGCCGTTGTCGTTGACCACGATGACGAGGCGGCGGTCGGGGCCGTGGCCGGGCGTCGCCGCGATGTTGTTGAGCGCCTCCCAGGCCATGCCGCCCGTCAGGGCGCCGTCACCGACGACCGCGACGACGTGCCGGTCCTCGCCCCGCAAGGCGTAGGCCTTGGCGAGCCCGTCGGCGTAGGACAGCGCGGTCGAGGCGTGGGAGTTCTCGACCAGGTCGTGGTCGGACTCGGCGGGGTTCGGGTAGCCCGACAGGCCACCCTCCATGCGCAGCGTGTCGAACTGGGCGGCGCGGCCCGTGACCATCTTGTGCACGTAGGCCTGGTGGCCGGTGTCCCACACGACGCGGTCGCGCGGGGAGTCGAAGACGCGGTGCAGGGCCAGGGTGAGCTCGACGACGCCGAGGTTGGGGCCGAGGTGGCCGCCGCGGGGCGCGCAGGTGCGGACCAGCTCGTCGCGGATCTCGCTCGCGAGCTCGGCGAGCTCGTGGTCGTCGAGGTCGCGGAGGTCGGCGGGGCCGCTGATCTGGCGGAGGTGGCCCATGCGCGGTGGTCCTCCCGGGGGCTGGGTGAGTCCCCGGACGGTGGCCCGGGGCGCTGTCGAGTCTAGGCGAGGGGCCTCAAGCCGGATCGAGCACCGCGAGCGCTGCGTGCTCGAGGCTGGCCAGCCACACCGTGCCGTCGTGCTCGCGCACGCCGGTGACCATGGAGAAGGCCGCGCCGGGGCGCTCCCGCACCTCGCGCACGAGGCCGAGCGGCCCGTCGCCGAGGGCGTAGGCCTGCGCGTGCACGGAGGGCGTCGGGGCGGGCAGCAGCCGCTCGGGCAGCAGCCCGACCAGCAGCCCGAGCAGCCGCCGCACGACGCGGGGGGCGCGGCGGGCGACCTCGAGCGGGGCCACCCGGGGCGAGGCCAGCGCGACCCACAGCAGCCCGTCGGTGCCGAGGGAGAGGTTGTCGGGGTAGCCCGGCAGGTCGGTCACGACGACCTCGACCTCGCCCGTGCGCTCCCCCGCCACCCAGAGCCGGCGCACCCGCCGCGCGCCCGACTCGGCCACCAGCACGCTGGCGCCGTCGGGGGCGACCACGACCCCGTTGGCGAAGTCGAGACCGGTGAGGCGCTCCTCGAGCGTGCCGTCGGGGCAGCGCCGCAGCAGCCGACCGGTGCCCGAGCCCTCGACCATCTCGGCACGCCACCGCTCGCGCCGGTGCACCTGGCTGGCGTCGCTGAACCACACGCTGCCGTCGGGCGCGACCGCCGCGTTGTCGCAGAAGACCAGCCGCCGTCCGGCCACCTGGGTCGCCAGCACCTCGACGTCGCCGGAGCCGAGGTGCACGGCCAGCAGGCCGCGGGTGGCGTCGCAGACGACCAGCCGCTCGGCGTCGAGCAGCTCGACGCCCAGGGGCCGGCCGCCCGTGGTCGCGACCCGCTGCCAGGCGGCCGGGCCCTCGCCGAGGCGCGGGTCGACGCGCCACACCGCACCGTCGGCGCACCCGACGTACGCCGCTCCGTCGGGCCCGACGACGACGTCCTCGCCCTCGGCGGGCAGCGGCAGCAGCCTCACGACGCCAGCCGCCGGTAGGTCTCGCTCGCCAGGAACCTCGGCAGGAAGTGGGCGTTGGACTCCGCCAGGTCGAGGCCGAGGGCGACCTGCGGGTCGACGAAGACGATGGCGCGCCCCTCGCCGAGCACGACGTCGGCGTCGGTGGCCTCCGTCGGAGCGGCGTAGATGCGGTAGTGGCTGGTGTGGCCGTCGCGGTAGGAGAACTCCCCCTCGAACCACAGCCCGAGGGCACCGTCGGGGAGCCGGAGCCCGGTCTCCTCGGCCAGCTCGCGCACCACGGCGGCGTCGTGGTCCTCGCCGTCCTCCACGTGGCCGCCCACCATGCCCCACTGGCCTGCCGCCCGGGGCGCGTGCTCGTCGCGGTGCTGGAGCAGCACGTGACCCCGGCGGTCGACGAGGTAGCAGACGGCGATGCGCGGCAGCACCCGGCGAACCTACTGGGCTAGAGCCGCGCCACGAAGCGGCGCCCGCGCAGCGCCTCCTCGACCAGGCCGGCCGCGCGCCGCACGCCGAGCAGCCGCGCCTCCTCGCGCTGCCAGGTCTCGACGGCCGCGTCGACGGCGGGTGGCTCGACCAGGTCACGCAGCTCGCCCCGGGCACGGCTGAGACCGGCATGGACGCCCGCGCTGCAGGCCTCGAGGTGCACCACCGCGAAGCGCGCGAGCAGCACCGGGTGGCGACGCAGCGCCGGGTAGCCGCGGTAGTCGGGTGGGCACTGGTCGAGCAGCCACGCGACGGCGGTGGCCTCCCAGTCGGGAGCGTCCGGGGGGCGTACGCCGCTGGGCCAGCCGGGCGGGGTGTGGGTGGGCACGGCACGAGCCTACCCGTCGATCGAACACGTGTTCGACCTGTCGGCCCTGGGCTCGGCGACATCGACCTGCGACCATGGGGCGTGGCTCCCACCGAGCCCGGGCCCGGCGACGGACCGGGCGCCCCTCCTGCTCGACCCGGCCCGCTGCTGGACGAGGTCGAGGCGCGCGACGCGCTGCCCCGTGCCGTGCGGGCGCTGGCCACGTGGTGCCGTGACCTGGGCCTCGCCGACGACCTCGTGGCGCGGGCCCTGGCCCGTGCCGCGGCGCTGCCGGTCGAGGACCGGCCCACCGACCTCGCCGACTGGTGCGTCACCCTGGGGCGCCAGGCGCGACTCGACGAGCTGCGCCGCGAGCCCCGCCCCGACGAGCGGCTCCCCGCCACGTTCCTCGACCTGCCGACCGGCGGCGACGGCCGCACCGCCGGCGACCTGCCGCCGGGGCTCGACGACCGGCTCGCGCTGCTGTTCGCGGTGTGCGACCCGGCACTGTCGGAGGAGCAGCGGCTCGTCCTGGCCCTGCGGGTGGTGTGCGGGTCGTCGCTCGCCGAGGTGGCGGTGCACCTCGGGACCGGCGAGGCGGCGGCCGCGTCGCGGCTGGCCCAGGCCAAGCGCGCCCTCGCCGAGGCCCGCCCCCGCTTCGCGCTGCCCGGCGCCGAGGAGCGCGACGAGCGGCTGCCGCTGGTGCTCGACTGCGTGGCGGCGATGTACACCGTCGCCCACCGCACCAGCCCCGAGCCGCCCGACGCGCTCGAGGACCTCGGCGACCAGGCGCTCGCCATCGCCGACGGGCTCGTCGACCTGCACCCGGGCGAGCCCGAGGTGCGCGGCCTTCGCGCCGTGGTGCTGCTCGGCCTGGCCCGGCGCCCGGGTCGCGTCGACGAGCACGGCGTCGCCCTCACCCTCGACCAGGTCGACCGCGACCGCTGGGACCAGCGGATGCTCGCCGTCGGGCTGGCCGACGCCGCCTTCGCGATGCAGGGCCACGGCCGCTTCGCCCTCGAGGCGGCGATCTCGGCGCTGCACGCGACCGCGCCGAGCGCGACGCAGACCGACTGGGCGCGGGTGGTGCAGTTCTACGCCGTGCTGCGCGAGGTGTGGGCCTCGCCGAGCGTCGAGGTCGCCGAGCTCGCCGCCCGCACCCAGCACGTGCTGCACGGCTTCGGCGGCACCGACGTCGAGGCCGCGCAGGTGCTCGGCGGCATCGAGCAGCGCCTCGTCCAGCTCGTGGGCGAGGCGTCAGCGCCGGCCCGCCGCGACGCCGCCTTCGCCCTGGCCGACCTCCGCTGGCGCACGGGGCGCCACGCGGCGGCGGTCCCGACGTACCGTCGCCTGCTCGAGCACGTCACCAGTGCCCCGATCCGGGCCTTCTGCGAGCGCCGGATCGCGCAGGCGGGCGGCTAGCCGGCACCGCCCATCGGCCCGCCCGTGCGGCCGTGCCCCACCGCGACCACCTGGGCGAGCACCGACAGCGCCATCTCGCCGGGGCTGCGGCCCCCGGTGTCGAGGCCGGCGGGCACGTGCAGACGGTCCAACCCCCCGACCCCCTCGGCACGCAGCTCCTCGAGCAGGCCCTCGGCCCGGCGGCGGCTCGCCAGCATCGCGACGTACGTCGCCCCGGCCGCGAGCGCCGCGCGCAGCACGGCTGGGGCGTCGGGCGCGTCGTGGTCGCACAGCACGACCGCGTCGCCGGGGCGTGGGCGCAGCGCCGCGACGGCGGCGGCCCCCCGGCCGTCCTCGTCGTCGGCCACCACCTCGACGTCGAGGCCCACCACCTCGGCGAGGCGGACGAGCGCCTGCGAGACCGGGTTGTCGGAGAGCACGACGAGCCGGCCCCTGGGGCCGTCGTCGTCACGCCAGGACTGCTGCCGCGGGGTCGTCACGCCGACCAGCGTGGCACGCCCCTCAGCCGCCGACGAAGGAGAAGCGCACCTCGCGCTCGGCGTTGTCGACGTTGAGGTCGACCAGGCAGACGCTCTGCCACGTGCCGAGCGCCAGTCGGCCGTCGAGCACCGGAACGGTGGCGTACGGCGGCACCAGGGCCGGCATCACGTGGGACCGGCCGTGCCCGGGCGAGCCGTGGCGGTGGATCCAGCGGTCGTCGGCGGGGAGCAGGTCGCCCAGGGCGGCGAGCAGGTCGTCGTCGGACCCGGCGCCGGTCTCGAGCACGGCGAGCCCCGCGGTCGCGTGCGGCACGAAGAGGTGGAGCAGCCCGTCGGACTCGCCGCCGACGAAGGCCTCGCAGTCGCGGGTCAGGTCGAGCACCCGCTCGGCGTCACCGGTGCGGTAGCGACGGACCTCCGACCTCATGCGAGCCGCTCCTCCACCCGCGCGACCTTGGCGGCCAGCTGGCCGTCGTGCCCCGGCCGGACGTCGGCCTTGAGGACCAGACCGACCCGGGGGAAGCGCTCGGCCACGACGTCGACGGCCCGCTTGACGACCGCCATCACCTCGTCCCACTCGCCCTCGATGTTGGTGAACATGGCGTTGAGCTCGTGCGGCAGGCCCGACTCGCGGACGACGCGGACGGCCTCGGCGACGGCCTCGCTGACCCCGCCGTCGGGCTCGGACTCGCCGTGCAGGGGCGCTCCCCCGGGGCTGATGCTGATGGCGACGATCATCGTGCCATCCTCGCGGACGCCCCCCGAGGTGTGTCCAGGCATCGCCAGATCCGGCCCCGAGAAGGCAGTATGTGCAGGTCACGAGGCTCGGGGGTGCCATGTCCACGGTCCGTCACCCAGGACGGGAGCTGGAGGAGCAGCCGGCGGCGGAGCCGTCGGCCCCGTCGCTGCTGCCCACGCCGCGGGCCGTCGACGACGAGCCGACCGGCGACCCGGGGACGGTCACCGTCGCCGGGCTGACGGGCACCCCGCGGGTACCCGTCCTCCTGCTGCTCGTGCTGGCCATGCCCCTGACCGCGATGCCGGTCGTCGTCGGCAACGGCACCGACGCCTGGTGGCCGGTCAACGCCGTCGGCGTCGCGCTGGTGATGACGGCGCCCCACGGCTGGCGGCTGGCCGCCGCCGCGGCCGGCACCGTCGCGCTGGCGCTCGCGGTGGCGCCGGCGTACGACGTCGGGCCGCTGCTCGCGACCAGCGCGGCGCTCACCGCGACCCTCCCGGCGTGGGTGACCTACCTCCTGCTCGACCGCCTGGCCCGGGCCGGTCCCGGTGGCCGTGAGCCCTTCACCGGGCTGCGCTACCACGCGGTGCTCGTCGGCAGCGCCCTGTTCAACGGCCTGCTGGTGGTCGGGGTCGTCGGCTCGCGCGAGGGCTCGACCGCGGCGCTGCAGGGCTTCGTGGTCACGTCGGTCGGGTCGCTGGCCGGTCTCGTCGTGGTGCTGCCCGCGTTCTACCCGCTGGCGGGCCGCCCGCGCACCGGGTCGCGCTGGGAGCTGTGGGCGCAGCGGGTCGCCCTCGTGCTGACGGTGCCCGCCTCGGGCGTGCTGGGGGCCGCGATCGTCGTGGCCTTCCCGCTGCTGTGCTGGGCCGGGCTCCGCGCGTCGCGGCGCGAGACCCACGTGCAGACGGTGCTGTTCGCCCTGCTCGTCTACGTGGCGTCCGTCGCGGGCACCGGTCCGCTCGCCCCCGCCGTGCAGGGCGACGTGCTCCCGGGCCGCCTCGCGGTGCTGCCGCTCTACGTCTTCCTCGCCGCCCTGGCCTACCTGGTGGTGCCGCTCGCCTCGTCGGTCGAGCGGCTCTCGCAGCTGCGGCTCGAGGCCCAGCGCACGGCGAGCACCCTCGAGCGGTCCATCGCCGCGGCCCACACCACGATCTTCATCATCACCGACGACCGGGGCCGCATCACCCACTTCAACGACGGCGCGGTCACCGCCTCCGGCTACCCGGCGGAGGAAGCGCTCGGACGCGGTGGCGCCTTCCTCGTCCCGCAGCACGAGGTCGACCGCAAGGCCGACGAGCTCGGGGTGCCCGCCGACTTCGAGAGCGTGCGCCAGGCGCTGCTCGACCTCGAGGTCCGCACCGACTGGGAGCTGCGCACGCGCGACGGCGGCTCACGCACGGTCTCGCTCTCGCTCAACCGCATCTTCGACGCCTCGGGAGCCGTGGTCGGCTGCCTGGCCTGCGGCGACGACGTGACCGACCGGATCCGCAGCCAGCGCGCGCTCGAGACCGCGCTGCGCCACGAGCAGCGCTCGGTGCAGAAGCTGCAGGAGGTCGACGACGTCAAGCAGGAGCTGATCTCGACGGTCAGCCACGAGCTGCGCACGCCCATCACCTCGATCGCGGGCTACGCCGAGCTGCTCGCCGACAACAGCCTGGGCGACCTGACGCGCCAGCAGCGTGACGCCCTCCAGCGCATCGAGCGCAACGCGGTGCGGCTGCAGACGCTGGTCGACGACCTGCTGACGCTGTCGCGCTCGGAGTCGGGGCGGCTGCAGCTGAGCCGCGTCCCGCTCGACCTGCGCCACGTGGTGCGCTCGGCCTGGGAGCTGTTCGAGGCCCAGCTGACGCAGCGCCGGCTCGCGACCTCCCTCGTGCTGCCTCCGGAGCCGGTGATGGTGGTCGGCGACCACGACGCGCTCGAGCGCGTGGTGGTCAACCTCGTCAGCAACGCCGTGAAGTTCACGCCCGACGGCGGCGCGGTGACGGTGGCGCTGACCAGCGACACGGGGACGGCCCGGTTGCTCGTGCGCGACTCCGGCATCGGCATCGACCCGGGCGACCAGGAGAAGCTCTTCACCCGGTTCTTCCGGGCGCGCGAGGCCACCGACCAGGCCATCCAGGGCACCGGTCTCGGGCTGTCGATCGTGCAGGCCCTGGTCACGCAGCACGGTGGCCACGTGGCGGTGCGCTCGCAGCCCGGCACCGGCACCCGGGTGACCGTCGACCTCCCGACCGGCTGATCGCTCAGGTCCGGTCGGGAGGTCGAGGACGCGTCAGGCGCGGGTCAGCCTCGCGCCCGCAGGCTGCGGAGCACGTACGGCATGATCCCGCCGTTGCGGTAGTAGTTGGCCTCGCCGGGGGTGTCGATGCGCAGGGTCGCGTCGAACTCGACGTCGCCCGCCGTGACCTTGACCGTCTTCGGGGTGCGGCCGTCGTTGAGCTCGGTTACACCGGTGACCGAGAACTCCTCCTCGCCGGTGAGGCCCAGCGACTCGGCGCTCTCGCCGGCGGGGAACTGCAGCGGCAGCACGCCCATCCCGATGAGGTTGGAGCGGTGGATGCGCTCGTAGCTCTCGGCGATCACGGCCTTGACGCCGAGCAGCGCCGTGCCCTTGGCGGCCCAGTCGCGCGAGGAGCCGGAGCCGTACTCCTTGCCCGCGAGCACCACCAGCGGCGTGCCCTGCGCGACGTAGTTCTCGGAGGCCTCGAAGACCGTGGTGACCTCGCCGTCGGCGGTGAAGTCACGGGTCACGCCACCCTCGGTGCCGGGGGCCAGCTGGTTGCGCAGCCGGATGTTGGCGAAGGTGCCGCGGATCATGACCTCGTGGTTGCCGCGGCGCGAGCCGTAGGAGTTGAAGTCGCGCTGCTCCACGCCGTGCTCGGCGAGGTAGCGGCCCGCGGGGCTGTCCTTCTTGATCGCGCCGGCGGGGCTGATGTGGTCGGTGGTCACCGAGTCGCCGAGCTTGAGCAGCACCCGGGCGCCGGAGATGTCCTCGACCGCCTCGGGCTCGTCGGGCATGCCCTCGAAGTAGGGCGCCTTGCGGACGTAGGTGGAGTCGGGGTCCCAGGCGAAGACGTCGCCCTCGGGCGTCGGCAGCGACTGCCAGCGCTCGTCACCGGCGAAGACGTCGGCGTAGTCCTCGGCGAACATCTCGGCGGTGATCGCCTGGCCGACGACCTCCTCGACCTCGGCCGGCGAGGGCCAGATGTCGTCGAGGAAGACCTCGTTGCCGTCCGTGTCGACGCCCAGCGGGTCGTTGAACAGGTCGACGTCCATCGAGCCCGCGAGCGCGTAGGCGACCACCAGCGGCGGCGAGGCCAGGTAGTTCATCTTCACGTCGGGGTTGATGCGGCCCTCGAAGTTGCGGTTGCCCGAGAGCACCGAGGTGACGGCGAGGTCGTGGTCGTTGACCGCCTTGCTGACCTCGGGGATGAGCGGGCCGGAGTTGCCGATGCAGGTGGTGCAGCCGTAACCGACGAGGTTGAAGCCCAGCTTGTCGAGGTACGGCGTGAGGCCGGCGCGCTCGTAGTAGTTGGAGACGACCTGCGAGCCCGGGGCCAGGGTGGTCTTGACCCACGGCTTGCGCTCGAGGCCCCGCTCGACGGCCTTCTTGGCCAGCAGCGCCGCGCCGATCATCACCGAGGGGTTGGAGGTGTTGGTGCACGAGGTGATCGCCGCGATCGTGACCGCGCCGTGGTCGATCGTGACCTCCTGGCCGTCGATCGAGATCGTGGCGGGGTTGCTCGGCCGACCGCCGTCGGCGGGCACGCACGAGAGGTAGTCGCGCGGGGCGCCGTTGGTCTGGCCCGACGCGGTGGGAGCGTCGGAGGCCGGGAAGGTCTCGTCGAGGGCCTCGTCCTGGGCGCCGTCGATGCCGTCGTCACCCGAGTCGACGTAGTTGGCCAGCGCGCCGCGGAACGACTGCTTGGCGTCGGCGACCGTGACGCGGTCCTGCGGGCGCTTCGGGCCGGCCAGCGACGGCACGACCGTCGAGAGGTCGAGCTCGAGCTTCTCGCTGTAGCGGGGCTCGTGCGACGGGTCGTGCCACAGGCCCTGGGCCTTGGCGTACGCCTCGACGAGGTCGAGCTGCTCGCGGCTGCGGCCGGTGAGCTCGAGGTACTTCACGGTCTCCTCGTCGATGGGGAAGACCGCGATGGTGGAGCCGAACTCGGGGCTCATGTTGCCGATCGTGGCGCGGTTGGCCAGCGGCAGCGCCGAGACGCCCTCGCCGTAGAACTCCACGAACTTCCCGACCACGCCGTGCTCGCGCAGCATCTCGGTGATGGTGAGCACGAGGTCGGTGGCGGTGGAGCCGGCGGGCAGCTCGCCCGAGAGCTTGAAGCCGACGACGCGCGGGATGAGCATCGAGACGGGCTGGCCGAGCATGGCCGCCTCGGCCTCGATGCCGCCGACGCCCCAGCCGACCACGCCGATGCCGTTGACCATCGTGGTGTGGGAGTCGGTGCCGACGCAGGTGTCGGGGTAGACGACGGTGGCGCCGTCCTCGTCGCGGGTGAAGGCGACGCGCGCGAGGTGCTCGATGTTGACCTGGTGCACGATGCCGGTGCCCGGGGGGACGACCTTGAAGTCGTCGAACGCGCCCTGGCCCCAGCGCAGGAACTGGTAGCGCTCCTTGTTGCGGTCGTACTCGATCTCGACGTTGCGCTCGAAGGCCTCGGGGGTGCCGAAGACGTCGGCGATCACGGAGTGGTCGATGACCAGCTCGGCCGGGGCGAGCGGGTTGATACGGCTCGGGTCGCCGCCGAGCTCCTCCATCGCCTCGCGCATGGTGGCGAGGTCGACGACGCACGGCACGCCGGTGAAGTCCTGCATGATCACGCGGGCCGGCGTGAACTGGATCTCCTTGTCGGGCTCGGCGTCGGCGTCCCAGCCGGCGAGCGCCTTGATGTCGTCGGCGGTGATGTCGGCGCCGTCCTCGGTGCGCAGCAGGTTCTCCAGCAGCACCTTGAGGCTGAACGGCAGCGAGGCGACGTCGAGGCCCTCCCCCGCGACCGCGTCGAGGCGGTAGAACTCGTAGCTCTTCTCGCCCACCTCGAGGGTGTCCTTCGCTCCGAAGCTGTCCTGGCTGGCCATGCGCGCTCCTCGATGAGTCTCGTGGTCTGCCGCCATCTTGCCGCCGAGGCGGTCACCCCGGGAAGCAAGGCCACCCTTACTCCCGGGACGGCGGTGATCTCTTGACGTCAAGATACATGACGTCAAGTGATCTGTGCACCCCGCGGGGCGGCGGGTACGGGCCGCCCATGCGCTACCGCACCCTGGGCCGCTCCGGCTGCTCCGTCTCCGACCTGACGCTCGGCACCATGACCTTCGGCGCCGAGACCGACGAGGCGGGCAGCCACGAGCAGCTCGACGTCTTCGTCGAGGCCGGCGGCACCCTGGTCGACACCGCCGACGTCTACAGCGCCGGGGTGAGCGAGGAGATCATCGGCCGGTGGTACGCCGCCCGCCCGGCAGCGGTCACCGACCGCGTCGTGCTGGCCACCAAGGGCCGCTTCCCCATCGGCACCGACGAGCCCAACCACGTGGGTGCCTCGCGTCGCCACCTCGCGCGGGCGCTCGACGGGTCGCTGCGCCGCCTCGGCCTCGACCACGTCGACCTCTACCAGGTGCACGCGTGGGACCCCCACACCCCGCTCGAGGAGACGCTGCAGACCCTCGACGGCTTCGTGCGGGCCGGAAAGGTCGGTTACTACGGCTTCTCCAACTACACCGGGTGGCAGCTGACCAAGGCGGTGCACCTGGCGCGAGAGCTCGGGCTCGTCGCCCCGGTCACCCTGCAGCCGCAGTACAGCCTGATCTCGCGCGAGCTCGAGTGGGAGGTCGTGCCGGCCGCCGAGGACGCCGGCATCGGCCTGCTGCCGTGGAGCCCGCTCGGGGGCGGCTGGCTGTCGGGCAAGTACCGCCGCGACGAGCGGCCCACCGGCTCCACCCGGCTCGGCGAGGACCCCGGCCGCGGCATGGAGGCCTGGGAGCGCCGCGGCACCGAGCGCACCTGGCGCATCGTCGACGCCGTCGACCGGGTGGCCGGCGAGCGCGGGCTGAGCATGCCCCAGGTCGCGCTCGCCTGGCTCCGCGCACGCCCGACCGTCACGTCGGTGATCCTGGGCGCGCGCACCACCGAGCAGCTGCGCGACAACCTCGGCGCCGCCGACGTGGAGCTCGAGCCGGCCGACACGGCCGTCCTCGACGGGGCGAGCGCGCTCGAGGTGGCCGACTACCCCTACGGCGAGCTCGGCCTCGATCAGCGCTCCCGCAGCATCACGGGCTGAGCGTCAGCGACTGGTCCTCAGCGGCTCAGCCCGACGGCCTCGACCCGGTCGGCGGCGGTGTCGGGCGAGGTCGCGTGGTGCCGCCCGATCGGCAACACCATCGGGCGCCCGGAGACCGGGTCGGCGATGACCTGGTTGCGCATCCCGAAGACCTCCTCGACGCACTGCTCGGTCAGCACCTCGGTCGGGTGACCACTGGCGTGCAGCCGGCCCTCGCAGACGGCGACGAGGTGGTCGGCGTACCGGGCGGCCAGGTTGAGGTCGTGCAGCACCATGACGATCGTGGTGCCGCGGGCGCGGTTGAGGTCGGTGAGCAGGTCGAGCACCTCGACCTGGTGGGCCACGTCGAGGAAGGTCGTCGGCTCGTCGAGCAGCAGCAGGTCGGTGCCCTGCGCGAGCGCCATGGCGATCCAGACGCGCTGGCGCTGACCGCCGGAGAGCTCGTCGACGGGGCGGTCGGCGAGCTCGAGCGTGTCGGTGACGCGCAGCGCCTCCTCGACGGCGGCGTCGTCGTCCTTGCTCCACCGCGCCAGCACCCGCTGGTGGGGGTGTCGCCCGCGCGAGACGAGGTCGGCCACCACGATGCCCTCGGGGGCCACCGGCGACTGCGGCAGCAGGCCCAGCACCCGGGCGACCTCCTTGGTCGGGGTGCGGTGCAGCTGCTTGCCGTCGAGCAGCACCTGGCCGGCCTGCGGCGCCAGCAGCCGCGACATCGCGCGCAGCAGCGTCGACTTGCCGCAGGCGTTGGCGCCCACGACCACGCTGACCAGGCCGGGCGGGACGACGAGGCTGAGGTCCTCCACCACGCGACGCTCGCCGTAGGCGAGGGTGACGTGCTCGACGCTCAGGGAGTGCCCGGTCGATTGCCTGGTCGAGGGGTGGGTCACAACGAGCCTCCGGCGCGGTTGGTGCGGACGAGCAGGTAGACGAGGTACGGCGCACCCAGCATCCCGGTGATGACACCGACGGGGTAGCGCGCGCCGAAGGCGTACTGGCCGACGAGGTCGGCGGTGGTGACGAGCAGCGCGCCGACGAGCGCCGACGGCACCATGAGCGAGCCCCCGCTGCCCACGACGCGCGCCGCGATCGGTCCCGAGAGGAAGGCGACGAACGCGATGGGGCCCGAGGCCGCGGTGGCGAAGGAGATCAGCGCGACGGCGGCGAGGATGACGACGAGGCGGGTGCGCTCGACGCGCACGCCGAGCGCGGTCGCCGAGTCGTCGCCCTGCTGCATCAGCGAGAGGTTGCGCGCCTGCGACAGCAGCAGCGGGCCGAAGCAGGCCACGGCGAGCGCGAGCGGCCAGACCGACTCCCAGCTGGCGTTGTTGAGGCTGCCGGTCAGCCAGCGCATCGCGACCTGCAGGTCCCACTCGGCCGCGCGCACGATGACGTACGACACGACGCTGTCGAGCATGGCCGAGAGCCCGATGCCGATGAGGATGAGCCGCGTGCCGACCATGCCGTCCTTGTAGGCCAGCACGTAGATCAGCAGCGCGGTGGCGAGCGCGGCGACCAGCGCGACGACCGAGACCAGGCCCTCGCCGAGACCGAGGACGACGAGGCCCACGACGGCGGCGGCGCTGGCACCCGCGCTGATGCCGATGATGTCGGGCGCCGCGAGCGCGTTGCGGAGCATGGTCTGGAAGGCGATGCCGGCCAGGCCGAACGCCGCGCCGGTGAGCGCCGCGAGCACGACCCGCGGCAGGCGCAGCACCCCGACGGTGAAGGAGGCGCCCGGCACCTGCTCGCCCAGGACCACCCGGAGCACCTCGCCGGGGCCGTAGAAGGTCTGGCCCACCATGAGGCTGGTGGCCATCACGGCGAGCAGCACCAGCACCAGGACGCCGGTGACGGTACGGCGCCGCCGCGCCCGGCGGGTGCGGCCCGCGGCCGTGCCGGGCGGTGCCGCGGGGGCGGCCAGGACGCTCGTCACAGGGCACGCACCTTGGTCCGGCGGACGATCCAGATGAAGACGGGGGCGCCGATGAAGGCGGTGACGATGCCGACGTCGACCTCGGAGGGTCGCGCCACGACCCGCCCGACCACGTCGGCGGTCGTGAGCAGGGCGGCCCCCAGCACCATCGACGACGGCAGCAGCCACCGGTGGTCGACTCCGATGAGCAGCCGGCACAGGTGGGGCACCACCAGACCGACGAAGGCGATGGGCCCCGCGACCGCGGTGGCGGCGCCGCAGAGCGTGACGGCGCCGAGGCCGGCCAGAGCCCGGGTGCGTGCCACCCGCTCCCCCAGGCCCGCCGCGACGTCGTCGCCGAGCGCCATGGAGTTGATGCCTCGCGCGCAGACCAGGCACAGCAGCGCGCCGACCACGAGGAACGGCAGCACCTGGCCGAGCTTGGTCCAGCCGGCACCACCGACCCCGCCGATCTGCCAGAACCGGAACTGCGTCATCACGTCGATGCGTGGCAGCAGGATCGCGCTGATCAGCGAGGTGAAGGCGGCCGAGGAGGCGGCCCCGGCCAGGGCGAGCTTGAGCGGCGTCGCGCCGCCACGCCCGAGCGAGCCCACGGCGTACACGAAGCAGGCGGCGGCCGCCGAGCCGGCGATGGCCACCCAGATGTAGGTCGCGGGCGAGGCCAGGCCGAAGAAGGCGATGCCGGTGACGACGGCGAGCGAGGCGCCGGGCGTCACCCCGAGGATCCAGGGGTCGGCCAGCGGGTTGCGGGTGATGCCCTGCATCACCGCGCCCGACGCGCCGAGCGCGGCGCCCACGAGCACGGCCAGCAGGGTGCGGGGCACCCGCTTCTCGACCGCGGCCTGCGCGACGCCCCCGGCATCGTCACCGGTGAGGACCCCGCGCAGCCCGTCGAGCACCTCCTGCAGCCCCATCACCCGCGCACCGAGCGCGACCGAGGCCAGGGCCGCGGCGAGCAGCAGCGCCAGGGCGACGAGCAGCCACAGGGTGCGCGCCACCGCAGGAGGCCGTCGCGCGGCGACGACCTCCTGCGGTCGGGCGGGCAGGACCCCGGTCACCGAGGGTCAGCCCTGGACGTTCTTCGCGGCCTCGGCGAGGAACGCGGTGTAGTCCTCGATGCCCCACGGGATCGACAGCGGCGTCGGGTTGGCCGACGCGGCCAGCGGGGTCGAGTCGGGCAGCACGGCGTAGGCGCCGTCGCGGATCGCCGGGATCTCGCTCAGCAGCGGGTCGTCCTGCACCTGGCCCAGCAGCTCGTCGGTGCCGTAGGTCACGAACAGGTCGGTGTCGGCGAACTTGTCGGCCTCCTCCGCGCTGATGGTCTGGTAGAACTCGTCGCTGTTCTCGGACGCCTCGGTGACCGCCGGCGACTCGGCCATGCCGTTGTCGACCAGGAACTCCGGGCGCGGGTCGAGGTCGCTGTAGAACCCGATCTGGCTCAGGTCGGTCGGGTCGGTGAAGGTGAAGGCGACGCTCTTGCCCTCGAGCTCGGGGTGGGCGTCGAACGCCTCCTTGCTCTGGGTCTCGAGGTCCTCGACGAGCTGCTCGCCCTCCTCGGGCAGGCCGATCGCCTCGGAGTTCATCGTGATCATCTGCTCGAGCGAGGTGCTCCAGGCGACGTCGGGGAAGGCGACGACGGGCGCGATCTGCGACAGCGTGTCGTAGTCCTCCTGGGTCAGGCCGGAGTAGGCGGCGAGGATGACGTCGGGCTGGGTGTCGGCGACGCCCTCGAAGTCGATCCCCTCGGTCTCGTCGAACAGCACCGGGGTCTCGGCGTCGAGCTCGGTGAGCTTCTCCTCGACCCACGGCAGCACGCCGTCGCCGTCGTCGTCGCCCCAGCTGGCCTCGCTCATGCCGACCGGCACGACGCCGAGGGCCAGCGGCACCTCGTGGTTGGCCCACGCCACCGAGGCGATGCGCTCGGGCTTCTCCTCGATCGTGGTCTCGCCGAAGGCGTGCTCGATGGTGACCGGGAAGGCGTCCGCGGACGCCTCGTTGGCGCCGGCGTCGCCGGAACCGTCGCTCTCGCCCTCGGAGCCGCCGCTGCCGCAGGCGGTCAGGACCAGGGCCGCGGCGGACGCGGCGACGATCCCGGGAAGGTGGGCTCTACGCATGGAGTGGTGCTCCTGTCTGGGGATTAGGTAAGGCAACCCTAAGAGACAGTCGAGCCCGTGGGAACACCGGGGGCGTGTGACGTGTTCGGCGCGCGAGGTTCACGCGTCGGTCACGAACCTCGCCACGCACTCCACGTGGTGCGTCATCGGGAACAGGTCGAACGCCCGGAGCACGTCGAGGCGGTAGCCCTGCTCGGCGAGGTACGCCGCGTCGCGTGCGAGCGCGGCGGGGTCGCAGGCGACGTACACGACCGCGCGGGGCCGCAGCGCCGCGACCTGGCGCACCACCTGGCGCTTGGCGCCGACCCGGGGCGGGTCGAGCACGACGACGTCGGCCGGGCCGACCCCGCGGTGCAGCACCCGGTCGACGCGGCCCGGGCGCACCGAGACCGGCAGGCCGGCGAGGTTCTCGCGCGACAGCTCGGCCGCGGTGCGGTCGCCCTCGACCGCCGTGACCCGGCCCGTCGGGCCGACCGCCTCGGCGAGGAACGCGGAGAACAGGCCGACCCCGGCGTAGAGGTCGAGCACCCGCTCCCCCGCCCGCGGCGCGGCCAGCGCCAGCACGGTCTCGACCAGCACGCGTGGCGCCTCGACGTGGGGCTGCCAGAACCCGTCGGCGGCGACCCGGAACGAGCGGCTGCCGGCAGCGGTGGTCACGGTGGTCTCGACAGGCCCGACCGACGACCGGCCCGTGGTGACCACCGCGCCGGGCGCCTGGATCGGGCAGTCGTCGACGGCGACGACCTCCTCGGAGCGGTGCACGTGCAGGCCGCGCTGGGGCCGGCCGTCGAGCGGGGGCGGGGCGACGTACCGCATCCGGGAGCGCCAGCGCAGCGACGGCGGCACCTCCTCGACCTCGACGAGCGCGTCGAGGCCGGCCAGCCGCTGCAGCTGCTCGCGCACGACGTCGGCCTTGAGCGCGCGCTGCCGGGCCGGGGCGACATGCTGCAGGTCGCAACCGCCGCAGAGCCCGGGACCGGCGAGCGGGCACGGCGGCTCGACCCGGTCGGGCGAGGCCTCGAGCACCTCGACGGCGTCGGCGCGCAGGAAGCGGCCGTCGTCCTCGGTCACGACCGCGACGACCTGCTCGCCGGGCAGGGCGTGCCGCACGAAGACGACGAGGTTCGTCGGCCCCCAGCGGGCCACGCAGTGACCGCCGTGGGCGACGGGCCCGACCGCCAGCTCGAGGCGGTCGCCGACCTCCGGGCGCTCGCTCACCGCAGGGTGCGGCCGCGACGCTCGTCGCCGGGCCGGACGCGGTTGAAGTCGGCCTTGACGCGCTCCTTGGCCAGCTCGGAGCTGCGCAGCTGGTACGGCACGGAGATGACCATGACGCCGGGGGTGAACAGCAGTCGGCCCTTGAGCCGCAGCGCGGTCTGGTTGTGCAGCAGCTGCTCCCACCAGCGTCCGACGACGTACTCCGGGATGTAGACGGCGACGACCCCGCGGGGGTTGGCCTTCCGGATCTCGACGGCGTACTGCACGATCGGCCGGATGACCTCGCGGTAGGGCGAGTAGAGCATCTTCAGCGGCACGTCGATGCGGCGCGCGTCCCACTCGTCGACCAGCTTGTCGGTGCGGTCGGCGTCGGCCTGGACGTAGACGGCCTCCAGGATGTTGGGGCGGGTCGCCTTGGCGTACGCCAGCGCGCGCAGCGTCGGCTTGTGCAGCTTGGAGACGAGCACGATGGCGTGCACCCGGGTCGGCAGCACCTGGTCGGTGTCGCCGGCCAGCAGCTCCTCCTCGACCCGGGCGTAGTGCTTCTTGATGGCGCTCATCAGCACGTAGAAGGTGACCATCGCGATGATCGTGATCCACGCGCCGAGCAGGAACTTGGTGATCAGCACGATCACGAGCACGACCGCGGTCATGCCGAGGCCGAAGGTGTTGATGGCCCGGCTGCGCATCATCCGGCGGCGTGCCTGGGGGTCGGTCTCGGTGGCCAGGTGACGGGTCCAGTGCCGGATCATCCCGAGCTGGCTGAGGTTGAAGGAGACGAAGACGCCGACGATGTAGAGCTGGATCAGCTTGGTCGTCTGGGCGTCGAAGGCGACGATCAGCACGATCGCCATCACGGCCAGGAAGACGATGCCGTTGCTGTAGGCCAGCCGGTCGCCGCGCGAGCCGAAGGCCCTCGGCATCAGGCCGTCGCGGGCCAGGATCGAGCCGAGCACCGGGAAGCCGTTGAAGGCGGTGTTGGCCGCGAGCACCAGGATGATGCCGGTGACGACCACGACGAAGTAGAAGCCCGGCGGGAAGTCGGCGAAGATCGCGCGGGCCAGCTGGGCGATCACGGCGTTCTGCACGAAGCCGTCGGGCAGCGGGCTGCCGTCGGCCCGCCTCAGCTGCTCGATGGCCTCGGGGTCGACGTACTTCAGACCCATCTGGCGGGCCAGCACGATGACGCTGACGAGCATCGTGATGGCGATCAGGCCCAGCATGAGCAGCGTGCTCGCGGCGTTGCGGCTCTTGGGCTTGCGGAAGGCCGGGACGCCGTTGGAGATCGCCTCGACACCGGTCAGTGCGGCACAGCCCGACGAGAAGGCGCGCGCCAGCAGGAAGGTCAGCGCCAGCGTGCTCAGCGGCTGGTCCCAGCCCGGCTCGGCCTCGAGCTGGTAGCCCGCGCTCTCGACCTGCGGGAGGGTGCCGAGCGCGAGCTGCGAGAGCCCGATGGCGCACATGCCGATGATCGCGACCATGAAGGCGTACGTCGGCACGGCGAAGAACCCGCCCGACTCGCGCACGCCGCGGAGGTTCATGGCGGCCAGGACCACCACGAAGGCGCTCGCGACCAGCACCTGGTGGTCGTGGATGAAGGGCACGGCGGCGCCGGCGTACTGCGAGGCCGAGGAGATCGACACCGCGACGGTGAGGATGTAGTCGACGAGCAGCGCGCTGGCCACCGTCTTGCCGGCCTTGGGGCCGAGGTTGACCGTCGCCACCTCGTAGTCGCCGCCGCCCGAGGGGTAGGCGTGCACCGTCTGCCGGTACGACGCCACCACCGTCAGCATCACGACGGCGACGGCCAGCGCGATCTTCCAGGAGAAGACGTAGGCGGACGCCCCCGCGATCGACAGCATGATGAAGACCTCGTCGGGCGCGTAGGCGACCGACGACAGCGCGTCGCTGGCGAAGACGGGTAGGGCGATGCGCTTGGGCAGCAGGGTCTCCCCCAGCTGCGAGCTCCTGAGCTTGCGTCCGAGCAGGATCCGCTTGGACACGTCGGTGACGCCCACGTCCGAGAGGTTAAGGCACGGACCGCGTCGCGGGGTGGCAGACCCGGGTGACGGCCTCCACTACTGTCCAGGTGTGCACGTCGTGATCATGGGCTGCGGCCGCGTCGGGTCGACGCTGGCGCGCAGCCTCGAGGACCGCAACCACACGGTGAGCGTCATCGACAGCAACCCCGACGCCTTCCGCCGGCTGGGGCCGACCTTCAACGGCACCAAGGTCACCGGCTACGGCTTCGACCAGGCCACGCTGACCGAGGCGGGCATCCAGCGCGCCGACGCCTTCGCCGCCGTCAGCAGCGGCGACAACTCCAACATCATTGCCGCCCGCGTGGCCCGCGAGACCTTCTCGATCCGCTCGGTGGTGGCCCGCATCTACGACCCGGGGCGCGCCGAGGTCTACCAGCGGCTCGGCATCACCACCGTCGCCACCGTCAAGTGGACGGCCGACCAGGTGCTGCGCCGGATCCTGCCGGCGGGCGCCGAGCCCGACTTCCGTGACCCCTCCGGCACCATCCGGGTCGACCAGGTCCCGGTGCCGCAGGCGTGGATCGCCCACCGCAGCATCGTCTTCCAGGCCCAGTCGCGCAGCCGCATCGCCTGGATCGACCGGCTCGGCGAGGGCACCCTGCCCGACCGCGAGACCGTGCTGCAGGAGGGTGACATCCTCCACCTCGTGATGCGCGAGGACTCCGCCTCGCACGTCTACGCCGTGCTCGAGAAGGGGCCCGAGGCCGAATGAGAGTGGCGATCGCCGGGGCCGGCGCCGTCGGGCGCTCCATCGCCCGCGAGCTCATCGACAACGGTCACGAGGTGCTGCTGATCGACAAGTCGCCGCACACCATCAAGCCCGACCGCGTGCCCGAGGCCGAGTGGCTGCTCGCCGACTCCTGCGAGCTCTCCTCGCTCGAGGAGGCCCGCCTCGACCGCTGCGACGTCGTCATCGCCGCCACCGGCGACGACAAGGTCAACCTCGTCACCTCGCTGCTCGCCAAGACCGAGTTCGGCGTGCCGCGCACGGTGGGCCGGGTCAACCACCCCGACAACGAGTGGCTGTTCACCGAGGCGTGGGGCGTCGACGTCAACGTCTCGACGCCGCGCATCATGTCGGCGCTGGTCGAGGAGGCCGTGACCGTCGGCGACCTCGTGCGGCTGTTCACCTTCCGCCAGGGCAACGCCAACCTGGTCGAGATGACGCTGCCCGACGACTCGCCCTACGTCGGCACCCCGTCGGGCCTGATCCCCTTCCCCGACAACTGCGCGCTGGTGACGATCCTGCGCGACGGCCAGGTCTACGTGCCCGACGCCGACCAGCCGGTCGAGGCCGGAGACGAGCTGCTGCTCGTCGTGCCGGCCGAGGCGGAGGAGCACCTCGAGCGGCTGCTCGCCCCCGAGGAGCACCCCGACCGGTGAGCCTCAGGCCGCGGTGGGGCCGGCGACCGGCGTGCGGTTGCGCGAGAGCAGCCACACCATGCCGGCCAGCGCGGCGACCTGCAGCGGCCAGCCCATGACGAGCTTGGCGCCGCCGAGGACGGCGATCGCGGCGTCCTGGTCCCACCAGCCGTTGCGACCGGCGAGGTAGACCGGGGCCTGCACCACCACGCGCACCATACACGGCAGCGCGAGCAGCCAGGTCAGCCGGCTGCACAGCCGCACCACGGCCGGGTCGGAGCGCCACGCGGTCGGGTCGCCGGTGACGCTGCCGACGATGAAGCCGACGAGCGGCCACCGCAGCACGATGCTCAGCACCATCAGCACGCCGTAGCCGGCGTTGTAGAGGATGCCGGGCAGGAAGTAGGCCAGGGCCTGGTCGCCCGCGTCGCCCCCACCCTGCCCCGCACGCCACGCGAAGAGCGCGCCGAGCCCGATGCCGACGCAGGCGTTGAGCACGAACTGCACCGACGAGCGCTGCACCAGCCGTACGACGAGCAGCACGGCCGCCGCGCCGAGGCTGAGGCCGATCGCGAGCCGCAGGTCGCGGGTGGTGAGGAAGACGACGGTGAAGGCGATCGTCGGCACGGCCGCCTCGAGCATGCCGCGCACGCCACCCAGCGCCTGGGAGAGCTGGCGGCGCACCGCCTGCTCGACGGTCTGCTGCGCCTCGGTCACGAGGGGCGCAGCGCGTAGCGCGGGTTGTACATCACCCGCTGGTCGTCCTGCTGGCCGATGCGGCCCTCGACACGGATGCCCCGGCCGGCGTCGATGCCGGTGATGCGACGCCGGCCCAGCCACACCAGGTGCAGCGAGCCGGAGCCGTCGTACAGCTCGGCCTCGAGGGCGGGCACACCGCCGCGGGGCCGCAGCAGCACGGTGCGCAGCGTGCCCTGCACGACCACGGGCCGCCGCAGCGGGGCGTCGGCGACGCAGACCAGGCCCGCGCGCTCGGCGTCCTCGCGGAGCTCGCGGGCCTCCTCGCGCTCGGAGCTGGCCCAGCGGGAGATCGAGCTGCGCAGCCGGCTCACGACGGGGCCTGCTCGTCGGGGGTGGGATCGGCGCCCGGGGCGCCCTCGCCCGGCTGCATCTGGCGGGCCTCGGGCGGCAGGGTGAGCGGCAGCGGGGTGCCGGGCGCCATCGGGCCGGCGCCGCGGCGGACGACGACCGAGCGGATCAGGTCGTGCCAGGGTCCGGCCGACTCGGGCTCGACGGCCGGCTGTCCCAGCAGGTTGCTGCGCAGCAGCCAGGTCGGGCCCTCGTGGCCGGCGAAGCGGTTGGCCTGGGTGGCCTGCTCGCCCTCGGGGCTGGTGACGGGCACCAGGCACACCAGCTCGGGGCCGAACTCGCCCTCGCTCTCGGTCGCGGTGCCGCCGACGCGGGCCGTCTCGGCCGCGATGCGGGGCCGCAGCTCGTCCCAGGCGCCGCCGCCGCGGGAGGCGGCGAAGGGGCGCAGCTCGAGGGCGCCGGTCTGGCCGACCAGCAGCACCGCCGCGACCTGCTGCGTCGACTCGTCGACCTGCAGCCGCAGCTCGACGTCGGTCGGCGGGGGCAGCAGCAGGCTGCCGAGGTCGATCCACTGGCCCTCGTCGAGGTCGACCTCGCTGGCGTCGTAGGGGCCGGCGTCGGGTCGCTGCCGGGTGCGCTCGGGGGCCTGCTCGGCCTCCGGGGTCGGCGTCGGCTCGACCGCCGCCTCGTCCTCGGTGGCGGCGCGCTGCTTCCTGCCGAACCTCACGATGGTGCGTCCTCCGCTGTGGTGGTGGGGTCGTGCTCGTGGTCGCCTGCTGCGGAGGCGCCGAAGCCCCCTGTGGAACCGTAACCCCCGGTCCCGCGCGCGGTGCTCCCCAGGTCGTCGGCCTCCTCGAAGGCCGCGGTCTCGACCCGCTGCACCACCAGCTGGGCGATGCGGTCGCCGCGGCGGACCTGGAACGGCTCGTGCGGGTCGGTGTTGAGCAGGCAGACGTGCACCTCGCCGCGGTAGCCGGCGTCGACGGTGCCCGGGGCGTTGACGATGGTGATGCCGTGGCGCGCTGCGAGTCCCGAGCGGGGGTGCACCAGGCCGACGTGGCCGTCGGGCAGGGCCAGCGCCAGGCCGGTGGGCACCAGAGCGCGCCGACCGGGCTCCAGCAGCACGTCGGCCGCCGCGTGCAGGTCGGCGCCGGCGTCGCCGGGGTGCGCGTAGGAGGGCAGCGGGACGTCGGGGTCCAGGCGTCGGACCCGGATGGTGACCATGGGCCCCGACCCTACTGAGGCCGGGGCCGGGTGGGAGGCTGGTCCCCGTGTCCCGCACCAGCGAGGACTACACCGAGCGCCTCTTCGTCCCGCTGCGCTGGTGGGTCCAGACGACGATGCTCCTGGCCACCCTGTGGCTCGCCTTCGTCGTCGCGCTGCCGTTGTGGGTGGCGAACCTGGTCACCGGTGTCATCGTGGCCGCGGTGTACGGCGTGATGGTGGCGGTCGGCCGCGTCAGCGTCCGGGTCGCCGACGGGGAGCTGCACGCCGGGGCGGCCCGGATCCCGGTGCACCTGCTGGGTCCCGCCGAGGCGCTCGACCCCGAGGCCACCCGCCGGGTGCACGGCGTCGAGGCCGACGCCCGCGCCTACCTGCTGACCCGCCCCTACCTGCGACGCTCGGTGCGGGTGCCCGTGACCGACCCGCGCGACCCCACGCCGTACTGGCTGGTCTCGACGCGCCACCCGCGCAGGCTCGCCGAGGCCATCACCGCGGCATCGGGGCGCGCGGGTGCGGGTTCGCCCTAGGGTTGGGTACTGCGGCTCGTAGCCGCCCAGCGGCAGCGGGCCAGCACGGGACCAGCCCGGTCCCGTCCCGACTCGAGAGGACCTCGATGGCCAAGAACTCCTCCGCGGTGAAGACCGCGCCGAGCGCACCGAAGGACAGCTCCAAGATCTGGACGGTGTTCTCGTTGGTGGCGGCGCTCGGGGGCGCCACCGTCGCTCGCAAGAGCATGACCCAGGCGTGGCGGACCGCCACCGGCAAGAACCCGCCGGCCAACCCGGCCGACCCCGACGTCGACCTGTGGGAGGCCGTGCTGTGGGCCGCCGCCAGCGGCGCGGTCATCCAGCTCATCAGGATGCTCGCCTCGCGGCGTGCGGCGGAGTACTACACCCGCTCGACCGGTCACCTCCCGCCCGGGCTCGGACGCGACGACCAGAGCAGCAAGGCCGACCCGGCCACCACCTGACACGAGCACGCAGAAGGGGCCGCCTCCCGGCTGGGAGGCGGCCCCTTCGTGGCGCGTGCGGCGTGCTCAGGCGCAGTCGACGCAGATGAGCTTCTTCTCGTCGGCCAGCTGGCTGCGGTGGTGCACCAGGAAGCAGCTCATGCAGGTGAACTCGTCCATCTGCTTGGGCTTGACCTCGACGGCCAGCTCCTCGTGCGAGAGGTCGGCGCCGGGCAGCTCGAAGGACTCGGCGGCCTCGGTCTCGTCCTCGTCGACCTTGCCCGAGTTCTTGTCGTGGCGTCGGGCCTTGAGCTCCTCGAGGCTGTCCTCGTTCTGGTCCTCCTCGGTCTTGCGAGGGGCGTCGTAATCGGTGGCCATGGTGCTTCTCCTGCTCCCCTGGAAAGTCTGGTGTCTCGGGGGTCCTGCGTGGGTCTCGTGACCCAGGCTCCGAGCCCCGCTGCTCGGGCCGACCCGCTACGTGACGGCGCGATTGTGCACGAGTCACGCGCGATGTGCACGCTCGCCCCGGCCGCTTGCGCCCGGTCGTGGTGAGCCTCACGCCAACACCTGCTCGCGGCGATGTGTTCCCGTTCCCCGTGGGGCCGGTTCGATGCCGCCCGGAAGGGGTCCGGGGACGGCCGGCGACTGCTCGGGCGACCCGTCAGGCGGGGATCAGGCCGCACGCCGCGACCAGCGACGACCACCGGTCGTGAGTCGTGGCAGGAGCGGCGACGACCACGTCGGCCGTGGGGCCGGCGACGACGCTGACGCTCGCGCCCGCCTCGGTGGCGACGAGCCCGGCGGCGGCGTGGTCCCACCAGTGGGGGCCCTCCTCGACGTAGCCGTCGAGCGCGCCCTCGGCCACGGCGCAGAGGTCGAGCGCGCACGAGCCGGCACGGCGCACGTCGCGGACCCGACCGAGCAGCTCGGCGACCCCGCGGCCCTGGCGCACCCGCAGGTCGCGGCCGTAGGAGAAGCCGGTGCCGGCGAGCCAGGTGGCCTCGTCGTCACCCGGCTCGCGGACCCGGAGCGGCTCGCCGTCGCGGGAGGCGCCGGCGCCGCGCGCCGCGGCGTACTCGCGCCCCAGGACGGGGGCGACGACGACGCCCGCGACGACCTCGTCGCCCCGGGCCGCGGCGACCGAGACCGCCCAGTGGGGCAGGCCGTAGAGGTAGTTGACGGTGCCGTCGATCGGGTCGAGCACCCAGCGCACGCCGGACGACCCCACCACGTCGTCGCCCTCCTCCCCCACGACGCCGTCGTCGGGACGCGCCGCGAGGATGCGCGAGCGCAGCAGCTCCTCGGTGGCGCGGTCGGCGCGGGTGACGACGTCGGTCGGGCTCGACTTGGTGTCGGCCACGTCGATGCCCTCGGCCCGCATGCGCAGCGCCAGGCCGGCGGCCTCGCGCGCGACCGTGCGGGCGAGGTCGAGCAGCTCGAGGTCGGCAGGGTCCGCGGCAGGATCCGCTCCCACGGCTCAGTCCTCCCCGCACAGGGCCGGGCGCGGACCCCGGCCGTTGGCGCAGCAGCCCGCCGGGCAGGTGTCCCACGACGGGCGGCCCGTCACGACGCGCCGCTCGGGCGTCTCGCCGCGCTCGGCCGCGGCCCGCTCGAGCACCAGCTCGCGCACCATCGACACGAACCGCGGGTCGACGCCGGCCGTCGCCGCACGGGCGTAGGGCAGGCCGAGCTTCTCGGCGGTCTCGGCGGCCTCGGTGTCGAGGTCGTAGATGACCTCCATGTGGTCGCTGACGAAGCCGATCGGCACGACCACCGCGCCCGGCACGCCCTGGGCGTGCAGCGCCTCGAGGTGGTCGTTGACGTCGGGCTCGAGCCACGGCACCTGCGGCGGCCCGGAGCGCGAGCAGTAGACCAGCGCCTGGGGGTAGCGGTGGCCGGTCTCCTCGCGCACCCGCTCGGTCACCGCGGCCGCGACCGCCTCGTGCTGGCGCACGTAGGCCGACTCGGGCCCGTCGACCGGGCGCCCCGACGCCGCGGACATCGACGTCGGGATCGAGTGGGTGACGAAGGCGAGGTGGCCGCCGCGGCGGGCCTCCTCGGGGAGCTCGGCCAGCGCGGCGAGCGTGGCGTCGACCATCGGCTCGATGAAGCCGGGGTGGTTGTAGTAGTGACGCAGCTTGGACAGCGCCGGGCCGTCGGTGGGCTCCAGCGACCCCGTCACCTCGACCATGGCGTCGGCGAGGTTCTCGCGGTACTGCCGGCAGCCGCTGTAGGAGGAGTACGCCGACGTCACCAGCACCGCGGCCCGCTCGACCCCGTCGGCCCGCATCTCGCGCAGCGCGTCGGCGAGGTAGGGGTCCCAGTTGCGGTTGCCCCAGTAGACCGGCAGGTCCAGGCCGGCGGAGGCGAGGTCGTCGCGCAGCGCCGCGAGCAGCGCCCGGTTCTGGTCGTTGATCGGGCTGCGGCCGCCGAAGGAGTAGTAGTGCTCCCCCACCTCCTCGAGCCGCTCGTCGGGGATGTCCTTGCCCGCGGTGACGTTGCGCAGGAAGGGGACCACGTCGTCGGGCTGCTCGGGCCCGCCGAACGAGACCAGGAGCAGCGCGTCGAACGGCCGGGCGTCGGGACGGGTGTCAGAACGGGTAGCAGGACGGGTGGCAGCGGGGGCGTCGGGGCTGGCGACGGAGTCGGGCACGACTCCAGCCTAGAGTCCGACCCGATGCTCGACACCTACCGTCGGGTGCTGACCCGGCCCGGGGCGGCCGCCTTCAGCGGCACCGGGGTCGTGGCCCGGCTCCCGACCTCGATGATGACCCTCGGGATCGTGCTGCTCGTCAGCGCGCTGACCGGGTCCTACGCGCTGGCCGGGCAGCTGTCGGCGGCGTACGTCGTGGGCAACGCGGCGTTCGCCGTGCCGCACGGACGGCTGGCCGACGTGCTGGGCCAGCTCAAGGTGCTGGGCGCCGACGCCCTGGTCTTCGGGGTCGCCTCGTCGGTCATGGTGGTGACGATCAGCGCGGGGTGGGCCACGCCGTGGCCGCACCTGATGGCGGTGGTGGCCGGCATGGCCCAGCCCCAGGCGGGCACCCTGGTGCGCTCGCGCTGGGCGCACCTGCTCGACGACGAGCAGGACAAGCACACGGCGTTCGCGGTCGAGGGCGTCGCCGACGAGGTCGTGTTCGTCGCCGGGCCGGCACTGGTGACGGTGCTCGCCACTGCGGTGGCGCCGCAGGCCGGGCTGGCGGTGGCGATCGTGGCCGGCACCGTCGGGGCCCTCGGCCTCGCCGCGCAGCGCAGCACCCAGCCTCCGGCGCACCGGCCCGACCGGGCCGTCGGACGCGCCCCCATGCCGTGGGGCCTGCTGGCACCGCTCGGGGTCGGTGCGCTCGCGCTCGGGTCGCTGTTCGGCGCGCTCGAGGTCGCCACCGTGGCGTTCGCCGACGACGAGGGCCGGCCGGCGCTCGCGGGCCTCATGCTCGCGGCGTTCTCGCTCGGCAGCCTGGTCGCGGGCGTGTGGGCCGGCGCGGTGGTCTTCCGTCGTACGCCGCTCGCCCGTGCGCGCCTGGGCGTCGTGCTGCTGGCGGTCGGCACCCTGGTGCTGCCCCTGCTCCGGGGCCTGCCGCTGGTGACGCTGGTGCTGGTGGTCACGGGTCTCGCGCTCGCCCCCACGCTGATCGCGCTGTTCTCGCTCGTGCAGGCCACGGTGCCGCCGGGGCGGCTCAACGAGGCCATGGGGATCGTGCAGACCGGCATCAGCGCCGGCATCGCCCCGGGGGCGTGGGGCGCGGGGGTCGTGGCCGACGCCGACGGCGGCTCGGCGGCCTACTGGGTGTGCGCGGTGTCGGCCGTCCTGGCCGCCCTCGCCGGCGGACTCGTGCGCGTACCCTCGCGAGCGTGACCATCTGGACGAACTGGGCGGGCCTGGAGTCCGCCGACCCCGTCGAGGAGCGGCGTCCCGTCACCACCGACGACGTCGTCGCTGCGGTCCAGGAGGCGCGTGACCGGGGCCTGCGGGTCAAGATGCCCGGCACCGGCCACTCCTTCACCGGCATCGCCGTCACCGACGGGCTGATGCTGCGCCCGGACTCGCTGACCGGGGTGACCGCCGTCGACCGCGGCGCCGGCACCGTGACGGTGCGGGCGGGCACCACGCTGCGTGAGCTGAACGAGGCGCTGCTGCGGCTCGGGCTGTCGCTGCACAACATGGGCGACGTGCAGGAGCAGACCGTGGCCGGGGCCGTCTCGACCGGCACCCACGGCACGGGCGGGCGGGTCGCGTCGCTCTCGGCGCAGGTGCGCGCAGTCGAGCTCGTCGACGGCACCGGCAAGCCCCGCACCGTGGGCCCCGACGACCCGGGCGTGCTCGACGCGGTGCGCGTGGGGCTCGGCGGCCTGGGGGTGCTGACCAGCGTCACGCTGGCCGTCGAGGAGCTCTTCACCCTGGAGGCGCACGAGCGGCCGATGCGCTGGTCGGAGGCGGTCGACGGCTTCGACGACCACGTCGCGGCCCACGACCACTTCGAGATGTACTGGTGGCCCCACACCGACCGGCTGCTCACCAAGGCCGACGACCGCAGCACCGAGCCGCCGCGGCCTCTTTCCCGCCTCCGCGGCTGGTTCGACGACGTGTTCCTCGCCAACACCGTCTTCGCCGGCACGCAGCGGCTCGGCAACGCCCGCCCGGGCCTGGTCCGCCCCCTCAACCGCATCAGCGCCGTCGCCCTCACCGAGCGCCGCTACCGCGACGTGCCCTTCCGCGTCCTCACCTCGCCGCGCTCGGTGCGCTTCCGCGAGATGGAGCACGCCGTGCCCCGCGAGGCCGGCACGGCGGCCCTGCGGGAGGTGCGGGCGCTGGTGGAGCGCTCCGGCTGGCGCGTGGGCTTCCCCGTGGAGGTCCGCACGGCCCCCGCCGACACCGCCACGCTCTCCCCCGCCTCCGACCGCGACGTCGTGTGGATCGCCGTGCACGTCAACGCCGCCACCGACCACCGCGACTACTTCGCCGGGGTCGAGGCGGTGATGCGCGACCACGGCGGCCGGCCGCACTGGGGAAAGCTGCACACCCGTACGGCGGCCGACCTCGCCCCGGCGTACCCGCGCTGGGCCGAGCACGCCGCCGCCCGCGACGCGCTCGACCCCGACCGGCTGTTCACCAACGCCTACCTCCAGCGCGTGCTCGGGCCCTGATCCCGATTTTCGGCCTCCGCGTGGGTAGGGTCGGCGCGACGGCGACGAAGGGCACACGCGGATGCAGGACCTCATGCCGGCAGGCCTGACCGAGGACGGCACCTGCCTGCTCCTGGTCACGGCCTCGGGCGAGCGGTTCGTGCTGCCCATCGACGACCAGCTCCAGCGTCTGGTCGGCACCTCGCGCCACCCCGGTACGCCGGCCCGACGGGCACCGGAGCTCGCCCCCACGCCTGCGCCCGCCGCGCCGACGCCTGCTGCAGCAGCAGCCCCCGTGACCGACCCGCGACCCGCCGGGAGGACCCGGCCGCAGAAGCAGGAGACCACCATGGAGAGCGCGCTGCGCCCCCGAGACATCCAGGCCCGCATCCGCGGGGGCGAGAGCGCCGAGACCGTGGCGGCCGCAGCCGGCACCAGCGTCGAGGCGATCATGCCCTTCGCCGGGCCCGTGCTCGCCGAGCGCGCCCACCAGGCGCAGACCGCCCAGCGGGCCTCGCTGCGCCGCGGCGGCGGGCCCGGTGGCGCGCGCACCCTCGGCGAGGCGGTCGCGGCGTTCCTCTCCGGGCACGGCCTGCACGACGACGACGTCGCCTGGGACTCCTGGCGCCGGCCCGACGGCCGCTGGGCGCTGACCGCCGAGGTCGAGGCCGACGGCCGCACCCACCAGGCGCAGTTCCTGCACGACGTCGCCGGTCGCTACGTCGTCGCCGAGAACGACGACGCCCGGCTGCTCACCGGCGAGCTCGACCCGCCGGCCCCCGCCGGGCCGAGCAGCCCCGGTCGCAGGCTCAGTGCCGTCGCCGGACCCGAGACGACGTACGCCCCCGGCTCCCCCGACCACCTCGGCGACGACGCCATCGCGCTGGTGCGCGACCCGTCCGAGCCGCCCCTGCTCGACGGCCCCGCCCGCCCCGAGCCCGCCGCGACCGTGAGCGAGCCTGAGCCGGTCGCCGCCGAGGGGGCCGAGCCGGAGCCTGTCGCGGTCGAGGAGCCGGAGCCGGTCGCCGTCGAGGAGGCCGAGCCGGAGCCCGAGCCCGTCGCGGAGCCCGCCGCGGAGCCCGTCGCGGAGCCGGGCGACGACGAGGACGGCGAGCAGTCCGAGCTCGACCTCGGCGTGCCGGCCGACGACAAGCCGAAGCGCGCGCGACGGGGCCGGTCGTCGGTGCCGTCGTGGGACGAGATCATGTTCGGCGGAGGCCCCGAGAAGGGCTGACGAGCGGGTCGCAAGCCCTGCCGCACGTCCTGACCCGGGAGTAACCTCCCGCCATGGCGTACTTCATCACCGGCGCGACCGGGTTCATCGGTCGCTACCTCGTCGCGGAGCTGCTCACCCACCGCGAGGGCCCGATCTACGCCCTGTGCCGCGCCGGCTCGCGCTCCCGGCTCGACGCCCTGGTCGAGCAGTGGGGCACCGACCGGGTCGTCCCGGTCGTCGGTGACCTCGGCGAGACCGACCTCGGCGTCGACCCCGCGTGGGTCGAGGAGCACGCCGGGTCGGTCGACCACTTCTTCCACCTCGCCGCGGTCTACGACATGACCGCCTCCGACGAGCTCAACGAGCAGATGAACGTCGGCGGCACCCGCCACGCCCTCGGCCTCGCCGAGCGGCTCGGCGCCGGCACCTTCCACCACGTCTCGTCGGTGGCGGTCGCGGGCGAGCACCGCGGCGTCTTCGAGGAGTCGATGTTCGACGAGGGCCAGCGGCTGCCCTCGCCCTACCACCGCACCAAGTTCGAGTCCGAGCGCATCGTGCGCGAGGAGGCGGCCGTGCCGTGGCGGGTCTACCGGCCCGCGATCGTGGTCGGCGACTCCCAGACCGGCGAGATCGACAAGGTCGACGGCCCCTACTACTTCTTCCCGCTGCTCAAGCGGCTGCGCGACTCGGTGCCCGGCTGGCTGCCGCTGGTCGGCGTCGACCTGGGCGACACCAACGTCGTGCCGGTCGACTACGTCGCCTCCGCGATGGACCACCTCGCCCACGTCGACGGCCTCGACGGCCGCGCCTTCCACCTCGTCGACCCCGAGCCCCGTCCGGTCGTCGACCTGGTCAACACGATCTGCGCGGCCGCCAAGGCACCGCGGTTCGCGGTGCCGGTCGACCGCTCCGTCACCGGGTTCCTGCCCACCGGTCTGCTCAAGCGGGCCCTCGGGCTCGGACCGGTGCAGGCGCTCCTCGACCAGACCGTGGGCCGCGCCGGCATCCCGCCCGAGGTGCTCGGCCACGTGTCGTTCCCGTCGGTGTTCTCCTCGCGCGAGACCGAACGGGCGCTGTCGGGCTCCGGCATCTCGGTGCCCGACCTCGAGTCCTACGCCACGGCGCTGTGGTCGTGGTGGGAGGACGTCCTCGACGACGCGGTGGCCCGCGACGCCGCCGCCGTGCGCGCCCTGACCAACAAGACCGTCGTCATCACCGGCGCCTCGTCCGGGATCGGCCTCGTCACGGCCGTGCAGGTCGCCAAGGCGGGCGGCGTACCGATCCTGGTCGCGCGGGGCGCCGAGAAGCTCGAGTCGACGGTGCGGCTGATCGAGGGCATGGGCGGCACGGCCTACGCCTACCCGTGCGACCTGTCCGACCTCGAGGCCATCGACGGGCTGACCAAGCAGCTGCGCGAGGACTTCGACCACCTCGACTTCGTGGTCAACAACGCCGGCCGCTCCATCCGGCGCTCGCTGCGGCTCTCCGAGGACCGCTTCCACGACTTCGAGCGCACGATGCAGCTCAACTACTACGGCGCCATCCGGCTCGTGATGGGCCTGCTCCCTGCCATGCGCGAGCAGAAGTCGGGCCACGTGGTCAACATCTCGAGCATCGGCGTGCTCACCAACCCGCCCCGGTTCTCGGCGTACGTCGCCTCCAAGGCCGCGCTCGACGCGTGGAGCAACGTCGTCTCCAGCGAGCTCGTCGGCGACGGCATCTCGTTCACCAGCATCCACATGCCGTTGGTGCGCACGCCCATGATCGCGCCGACCAAGCTCTACGACCGGTTCCCGACGATCAGCCCGGCGCAAGCGGCGCGCAAGATCATCACCGCCATGGTCGAGCGACCGCACGAGATCAACACCCTCACCGGCAACCTGGGCGCCCTGTCGCACTACCTGATGCCGAAGACGTCGTTCAAGGTGCTGCACATGGCCTACCAGGTGTTCCCCGACTCCTCGGCCGCCAAGGGCACCTCCGGCGACGGTCAGGGCGGCACCGACAGCGAGCAGATGATGCTGGCCCGCCTGCTCAAGGGCGTGCACTGGTGACGATGCGCATCCACCACGTCGCGACCGCCGCCGACTGGCGCGAGGCGCGTCGCACGGGCCGCTACACGACCTCCACGCTGGGCCGCACCCTCGAGCAGGAGGGGTTCGTGCACGCGGCCCGGCCCGAGCAGGTGCAGCGGGTGTACGACGCCTACTACCGCGACCACGTGCGCCGCACCGGCGAGCCGATGGTGCTGCTCGCCATCGACACCGACCGGCTCGACGCCCTCGGCGTGCCGTGGCGCGAGGACCCGGTCGGCGACACGACGTACCCGCACGTCTACGGCGCGGTGCCCCGCGAGGCGGTGGCGGCGGCGCTGCCCCTCGACACCCACGGCCGGCCGCCGTCGCTGACGACGCTGTTCCTGCGCGAGGCGCTGCCCCCCGTCGGCATCGCCGTCGTCGTGATGCTCGTGAGTGGCCTCGGGGCGAGCCTGGTCGACGGCGCGGCCCGGCTGCCGCTGGCGCTCGTGCTGCTGGTCGTCGGCGGCGTCGTCGGGTGGTGGGGGCTCAGGCGGGCGCGGTCGCGCTGACCATCACGCGCTCGACGCGGTCGAAGCCCTCGAGCACCCGACGGCCCTCCTCGGCCAGGCCCTCCAGGTCGGCGTCGTCGCCGGCGTCGAGGGCGACCGCCTCCTCCCACAGGCCCCGCTCGACCCGCGACCAGTCGTCGCAGACCTCGCGCTCCACGTCGGTGAACCCCGCCTTGCGCAGCGCCAGCGCGACGTCGAGGGTGCGCAGCGCGAGGGTGACCTCGTGGTCCCCACGGGCGCGCGCCTCCCAGTGCGTCATCACCACGCGGCCACCCGGGCGCAGCACCCGGCGCACCTCGAGGCAGGTGGCGTCCTCGTGGGAGGAGAACTGCACGGAGTCGAGGCAGACCACCGCGTCGACCGACGCGTCGTCGAGCCCGGTCGCGCCGAGGTCGCCCACGCGGAAGTCGGCCTCGGCACCCCCCGCCTCGGCGTTCGCCACCGCCTGGCGCACCGCCTCCTCGCTGAAGTCGACGCCGATCAGCCGGGCCCGCGTGCGCGAGGCGATCTCGAGGCCGTAGCCGCCACGGCCGCAGCCGAGGTCGAGCAGCACGTCGTACGGCGCCAGCCGCAGCGCCGAGGTGACGGCGTCGAGCCCGCTCCACGGGACGAGCCCGGTGACGAGCCGCACCGGCGGCAGCCCGAGGTGACGCTGCACCAGCTCCTCTCGCGCGGCCGACGTGGCCAGGCGGGCGTACCAGTCGTCGAAGTGCTGCTGGTCGTGCTCGGTGCTCACGGCTGGTCTCCTGTCGTGACGGGACGGTCCCCCTGGGTTACCCACTCGCTCCACGAACCCGGGTAGAGGGTGGCGTCGAGCCCGGCGACGGCCATCGCCAGCAGGTCGTGGGTGGCGGTGACGCCGGAACCGCAGTAGACCCCCGTCTCGCGGCCCTCCGCGGCGGCGTACGTCGCTCGCAGCTCGGACGCCTCACGGAAGCGGCCGTCGGACCGCAGGTTGCCGCTCGTCGGCGCGTTGACCGCGCCCGGGACGTGGCCGGCGACCGGGTCGACGGGCTCGACGTCGCCGCGGTAGCGCTCGGGCTCGCGGGCGTCGAGCAGCAGGCCCTCGCGGGCCACCCGCGCCGCACCGTCGGCGTCGAGCGTCGGCACCGACCCCGGCCGCACCACGAGGTCTCCGGGCTCGACCTGCACCGACCCGGTCTCGACCGCACCACCGGCCTGCTGCCAGGCCGACCAGGCGCCGTCGAGCACGCGCACGTCGTCGTGCCCCGCCCAGCGCAGCAGCCACCAGCACCGGGCCGCGGCGCGCGAGCCCCAGTCGTCGTACACGACCACGGGACGGGCACCGCTGACCCCGGCCGCCCGCATCGCCCGCTCGAACCGTGCGGGGTCGGGCAGCGGGTGCCGCCCGCCCGCGCCCGGTGGGTCGGCGAGCGCGGTGTCGAGGTCGACGTACGCCGCCCCGGGCACGTGGCCGCGCGCGTGCTCGTCGGCCCCGGGGGGCCCGCCGAGGCGCCAGCGCACGTCGAGGACCGTCACCTCCGCGAGCCGCTCGGCCAGCTCGCGAGCGTCGATGAGCGGGGTCATGACGCCATCACACCAGAGGCGGCCCGGGCCGATCGGTGTGGGAGGATCCCGCCGATGGCCGAGCTGCAGTTCTTCACCGGCACGATGGACTCCGGGAAGTCCACGCTGGCGCTCCAGACCAACCACAACCACGCCGCGCGGGGCCGCATCGGGCGGCTCTTCACGCTGCACGACCGCGCCGGCGAGGCGCTCGTCTCCTCCCGGCTGGGCCTGACCCACGACGCGCTCGAGGTCGACCCCGACTTCGACTTCTGGCGCTACGTCGTCGACGAGCTCACCCGCGGCCGCCGGATCGACTACCTGGTGTGCGACGAGGCGCAGTTCTACACCGCCTCGCAGGTCGACGAGCTCGCCAAGGTCGTCGACGAGCTGCAGATCGACGTGTTCTGCTTCGGCATCCTCAGCGACTTCCGCACCGAGCTGTTCGCGGGGTCGCGACGGCTCGTCGAGCTCGCCGACCGGATGCACGTGCTCCAGGTCGAGGCGCTGTGCTGGTGCGGCAAGCGGGCCACCCACAACGCCCGCTCCGTCGACGGTGTCATGGTCACCGAGGGCGAGCAGGTCGTGGTCGGCGACGTCGGGTCGGACCGGCCCGCCGAGGTCGTCTACGAGGTGCTCTGCCGCGCCCACCACCGTCGGCGCATGACCGCGGCCCGCGCCCGCGCCGTCTCGATGATCGCGGAGCCGCTGCCGTTCGGCTGAGGCACCGCGGGTCGGCGAGGCATCCTGACCCCAGGTCGGCCCGCTCGCCCGCGGTGTCGGCCTTGGACCCGGGAGGCTCAGGTGGACGGCGACGACGGCCCGACCGCTGACCTCGGTCGGCGACTCCTCCGGTGGGCCAACCTCGGCGCCGTCGTGTTCTTCGGCCTCGGGTTCGTGCTGTTCCTGACGCTCTTCGTGACCTCGGACAACCAAGCAGACCGGAGCTCCACCCTGCGGACGGTCATCATCTGCGGCGGTGGCTGCTTCCTCGCGGCGAGCGCGACGTCGAAGCGCCGAACAGTGGCCAGGGCCCAGCGGACGTCCCGGCTCCAGGCTCGAGTCATCGCCGCTCGCAGCACGGTCGACGGTCCTGATCGGAATGCTGCGCGCCGCTCACTCCGGCGGCAGGCACGCAGGTACGCCGCGGTCTCCGGCGTCGTGGCGGTGCTGACCGTTGCGGCTGCCCTCGTGCTCTGGTCCCGCCTGAGCGTCTTCATCCTCCTGGTCCTCACGCTGCCGACCTCCACGCTCGCGCTGATCTCGCTTCGCAGCGCTCGCGTGTGGAGCCGATGACGGGGTGACCGGGCGGCACTCTCGCCAGGAGCCGCTCTCTAGGGCCGTCGGTGGAAGCGGAGGGTGCCGTCGGGGAGCCGTTCGTGGCGCAAGGCGGGGTCGTGGACCCGGCGGTGGTGGGGACCGCAGAGCAGCCGGCCGGTCCCGGTGTCGGTGGTGCCGCCTTGTGACCAGGGGGTGTCGTGGTGGGCGTGGCACTTCGCGGCGGGGACGTCGCAGTGCTCGGCGGTGCAGCCACCCTGCTCGACGGCAAGAGCGAGTCTCTGTGCCTTCGAGTGGAGGCGGCGACTGCGGCCGAGGTCGAGCACGTGGGAGCCGCCGTCGAGGACGGCGGGCAGGAGCTTGTGGCGGCACGCGAGGCGCCGGGCTTCAGCGGCAGAGATGCGGTGGCCGGTGTCGAGGGTCGCGACCCCCGCGGTGTCGAGCGCCGCGGTCAGGTCGTCGTGGCGGATGGTGACGACGATGGTGGCGTCGCCTCCGGCGGTGGCGGGCAGGTCGCGGGCCGAGAGGCGTTCGAGGAGCTCGCAGAACGCCTCGCCGCGACGGACGGTGACGGGCCGGGTGTCGTGCGGGTCGGTGTCGATCGCGGTTGTCTCGACAGGCTCGGTCGCGGTGGTCTCGACAGGCTCGACCGACGACGGGGCGGTGTCTCGTAGCGGGGACATGATGGCGTCGAGGGCCTTCTTGAGCATGGCGCCGTGCAGCTTCGGGATGCGGAAGCGGCCGTGGGTGAGGCCTTGGTGGTCGGTCCAGGTCTCGAAGACCGTCGTGCGGGCGGCGCGGGCTTCCTCGGCCTCGAGGAGCCGGCCTTCGTAGGCATCCGCGGCCTCGGGGGCGATGACGGCATAGAGGCGTCGGCCGAGGTGGTCGAGGTCGGCGGCGTCGTGATCGTGGGCGAGGTCGACGAGGTGGGCCTCCGCGACCTCGCGCTGGTCGCCGTCGACCGCGAACTCACCGGAGACCGGCAGCAGGTCCAGCGACCGCTTGATCGCGCGGGCCTGGTCGAGCGACACCCGTCCGGTGGCCATGCCGGTGGCGAGGTGAGGCATCGCATCATCTGTCGCCTGGGCGAGGCGGAGGTCGGCGCGGGCGAGGCTGCGGCGGCTGCGGGTCTCGCGGGCGTACCAGTCGGCGATCGACCGGTCGCCGGGGTCGAGGATCGAGCCGTTGCGCTCCGCCTCCGCCATCACCGTGAGTCGCAGTGCGTCGAGCTGGGCCTGGGCGGTGGCGAGGTCGAGCAGGGTGTCGGCCAGCTCCTCGGCCCGCATCGCCCACACCGGCCGCGCGGATGGTGCGGCGAGCTGGTCGAGCCGGTGCCGCAGCCGGCGGGTGAAGTCGGCTACCGGGTGGCGAGGCACCCCGGCGTCTGGCTCGCTCGTGCCCGTGACGGAACCACCCAGGGTCGTGGGGGTGTCGTCGGTGGTGCGAGCCATGCCCCATCCTACGACAACAGTGACGCATTCGAACAGATGTGCGACACCATGTGGACGCGGTTGTGAGTGGTGGGCGGTTGGGTGCGGGGGTCTCGAGGCTCCTCGCTGGGGCTCGTCGCGCCTCGACCAGCGGCAGCAGCGCGGCCCTTCGGGAGGAGCAGTCGCGCACGGGGCGGCGTCCGAGCTTCCCGCGGGCCTCGTGGTGGGTCACTGTGCGAGGTCCACGACCACACGACGCCGGTCAGGCCTCCGGGGCGGCGAAGCCCGGGGACGGCGTCGGGGCCGGGGGGCCGTAGCCGCCGTCGCGCGACGAGGCGTCCCGCACGACCGGCACGCCGCCGCTCGCGCGGGGCAGGGCGTCACGGCGGCGGAGCCAGGGCCGCCAAACGCGGGTGAGGGGCTCGGCGGGGACGGCAGCGCTGCTCCAGCTCGCGCCACCCTGGCTCGCGATCCAGCCTTCCTCGAACCACGGCTCGGGATCGCCCGCGCCATCGTCCGCGACCCGGCGGAACTCCGCGAAACCGCGGGTGGCCACCCAGACCGCCATCTCGGCCTGGGCCACCAGGTCGTCGCGGTCGTCCTCCGACTGCGGCAGCAGGGCGCACTCGTCGCAGCACGGCACGGCCTCGTGGGCGAGGTCACCGAAGAACAGCGTGACGCCGGTGCCCGTCATGAGCTCGTGGCGCAGCACCACCAGGGTCGCGGCCTCGTCGGACGCCGGGACCGCGGCGAACGACCCCTCCGGGGAGGCGGGACCGAAGACCGACGGGGTGTGCGGCAGGCGAGCCAGCTCCGAGGTCGCCACCGGACGCACCTCGCACACGAAGAAGTCGACCAACCGGTCACCGACGCCACCCAGCCACTCCGCGAGGGGCTCGGTCGCCTGCTGCACCCTGCGCTCCAGGTCGTGGTCGGTCATGACGCCCCTCCTCTGCTCGTGGTCGACGGCGGGCCGCGAGGACCGTACGCGGGCCCCACGCTTCCCCGCGAGCGGATTCCCCGCTCCCGCAATCGGGGTACTCCCCGCCCATGGCCCACGAGCGCGTGCTGGACGCCCTGCTGGAGCGGTACGGCCGCACGTTCGCCGACGAGGCGGGCATCCCGCTGGCCGACAAGCCGTCGCCGCTGTTCCAGCTGCTGGTGCTGACCTCGCTGCTCTCGGCCAACCTCGACGCCCACCTCGGCCTCCGAGCGATGCGGACGCTCGGAGGGGCCGGGCTGCGCACGCCGCGGAGGCTGCTCGACGCGGGCCACGAGGGTCGCTGGCAGGTGCTGTCCGACGCGCGCTACCTGCGCAAGGAGCAGACCGCGCGCCAGCTGGGGCAGCTCGCCGAGGAGGTGCTCGACCACCACCGCGGCGACCTGCGTCGGCTGCGCGACGAGACGAGCACGGCCGGCGAGCTCGAGGAGGCGCTGCAGGGGTTCACCGGCATCGGTGCGGTGGGCGCGGCGATCTTCTGCCGGGAGGTGCAGGCGGTCTGGCCGTCGCTGCGACCGTACGCCGACGACAAGGTCGAGCAGAGCGCCGAGCGGCTCGGGCTCCCCCACTCCCGGAAGGGCCTGGCCGGCCTGGCGAACAGCGACGACCTGTCGTTGCTCGGCGCCGCGCTCGTCCGCTGCGACCTGGCCGGTGACGCCGAGGAGCTGCGTCGGGGCTGAATCGCCGTCAGCAGACGAGGAGCGGGATCTCCATCTCCGCGGGCGTCAGCGAGCCGTGCATCCCGATGAGCCTGGTCTCGTAGGGGAAGTCGGCGCTGCTGAACAGCGCCCAGGTGCCGTGGGCGGCGACCACGACCTCGCCGAGCCGCGGGCGGACGGCGGGCTGCAACGGCCCGAACCAGCCGCGCGCCTCGGCGTCGTCTCGGGCCAGCACCGTCGCGCGGTCGCCCAGGACGTCGCGCCAGGTCGCGACCACGTCGTCGACGGCCCCCGGCCGGCACCACAGCTGGCGGAAGCGGGCCTCCCCCCCGAGCAGGGCCACGCCGTCGCGTAGGCCGGCGTGCTGGGGGGCGTCGACGTCGAACGACGTCTCGGGGGTGGTGTCGACCATGCCGTGGTCGGCCACCACGACGACGCGCACGTCGTCGGGCACGGCGTCGCGCAGCTCCTCGACGTCCTCGTCGATGTCGCGCAGCTGCAGCCGCCAGCGCTCGGAGTCGACGCCGGCCCGGTGGCCGTGCCAGTCGAGGTCGCCGTCGTAGACGTAGGTGACCGACGGACGCCGCTGCGACCCGGCGAGGGCGCCGGTGACCCGCTCGGCGACGTCGTCGGCGGCGACGTACGCCGCCCCCCGGTGCGCGCAGCGGGTGAGCCCGGACCCCGCGAACTTCGCCTTGCTCACCACGGTCGTCGCGACCCCGGCGGCGGCGAGCCGCTCGAAGGCGGTCGGGTGCGGCTGCCACTGCTCGGGCTCGACGGGCTGGTCCCACTGCAGTGCGTTGAGGAGCGTCGAGGTGCCCGGCACCCGGGTCGTGAAGCCGCCGACGCCGTGGGTCCCCGGGGGCAGTGCCGTGCCGAGCGAGGTCAGCGACGTGGCCGTGGTCGACGGGACCCCGGCGGTCAACGGCTCGGCGCCCAGCAGGCCGTGGAGGTACGTCGCCTGGTTGCGGTGGGCGGCGAGCTGCAGGTGGCCCATGCCGTCGACCAGCACGACGACGTACGCCGGGGCCGCGGGCAACCCGAGGTCGACCTCGGGCAGCACCCCCGGCACGCCGATGGCGGTGGCGACGGCGGGCAGCAGGTCGCCGAGGGAGCGGCGACCGTAGGCCGGGAGCACGAGTGCGGGGTCGACCACCTCAGGCCTGGGTGCGCCCGGAGAGCGCCTCGGCGAAGCCGAGCAGGGCGTCGACGGCGTCCTGGCCGTCGGCCGCGGAGCTGACGCGCAGCGAGAAGTCGTCGGAGGCGAGCACGCCGGTGTAGCCGTGGTCGGCCTCGCACTCGGGGTCGGCGCACCCGGCGGGCTCGAGGTCGAGCCGGCTGACGCCGCCCCAGCCGACGGTCAGCACGGCCTCGCTGGGCAGCGGCTGGGCCTTGCCGCGGTGGTTGGCGGGGTTGGCGACCATGCGGTTGACCACGACCGAGCGCACGGTGCTGAGGCTGATCGCCTCGGTCGAGGTCGAGGTGTAGGGCTCTGGGAGCAGGTCGTCGGGGGCGTGCTCGTCGGTGTGGCACAGGATCAGCCGCGACGAGGTGAGCACCGCGACGGTGATGTGGCGGCGCACCTCGTCGCGCTCGATGGTCGGCTCGTGGTGCACCAGGTACGCCTCGACGTCCTCGCCGGCCACCGCGGCGCGCACGCCCGCGGCGACGACCTGCGGGTAGTAGCCGGTCTTGTCGATGGCCACGACCAGGTCGTCGAGGCCGCGCGCCGGAGGGTGTCCGGCGTCGTGGGGGTGGCTGGCGCGACGCATGGGCGTCATTCCACCACGACGGGCGGACACCCCACGGATCGAGGGCTCAACCCGGGAGGGTGTCCTCGACCGGGCTCGAGAGACGCCGCACGAAGGAGTCGGAGCGGGGGTCGGCGACGTTGTCGACGCGTGCCACCGCGTGCAGCACGCTGACGCCGTCGGCGGTGGCGTGGACCAGGTCGAGGTCGAGCCGGCTCACCTGCGGGAGGTCGTTCTTGAGCTGGGCGACCCGGCGCACGAGGTCCTCGACGGCCTCGACGTCGACGGGCTCGCTGCCGCGGTAGCCGAACAGCAGCGGCGCGGCCTTGATGCCGCGCACCGTCTCGGCGGCGTCGAGCGCCGACAGCGGCGGGATCCGGTAGACCCGGTCGCCGACGAGGTCGGTCAGCGCCCCGGAGATGCCGAAGCTGACCGCCGGCCCGAACAGCGGGTCCTCCAGCCCGGCCACCGCGACGGGGACGCCGGAGCTGGCGGTCCGCTGCACCACGAACTCGGCGGCGCCGGGGTCGCCGAGGTCGGACGACAGCGACTCCCACGCCTGCTCCATCTCGTAGGCGTCGTCGATGTTGCGCCACACGTGCCCGAGGTCGGGACGCTGGCGCAGCCGCTCGGCGGTGGCCTTGAGCACGACGTCCCAGCCCAGCCGCTCGCCCGCGGCGACCGCCTCCTCGGCGCTGCTGACCCACACCCGCTCCCACAGCCCCACGCCGTAGTGGCGGAGCAGCGTGCCGACCTCCTCGTCGGTGAGGTCGTGGCCCTCGGGGTGGTGCATCAGCAGCTCGTTGACCTGCCGGGTCGCGGCCTCGCCGTCGATCCCGTCGGGCACGTCGGTGGGCACGTCGCGGCGCTCGAGCCAGGCGGCGTACTCGGTGACCCGGGCGAGCGCGCGCACCGCGGCCTCGACGGCCTGGTACGACGGCACGCTGCCGCGGCCGGCGGTGTCGCCGGCGACGTCGGGCACGCGCAGCAGCTCGGGGACGCCCTCGCGGCCCAGGAACGAGGAGACCAGCGGCTTGTCGGACTGCTCGCCCACCGCGGCCAGCACGTTGGCGACCTCGGCGCCGCCCTGGTCGAGGGCGGGGATGTAGACCGCGACGACGGCGTCGACGTGGTCGTCGTCGATGGCGGCGTCGAGCGCGTCCTCGAAGTCCTCGGCGCTGGCGTTGGCACCGAGCGCGGTCGCGGAGGTGACGGTGAGCCCGCTGGCGACGGCGGCGTCGACGGCGAGCAGGCCCAGGGCGTCGGAGTTGCCGACGATGGCGACGCGCGAGCCGGCCGGCAGCGGCTGGTGGGCCAGCAGCTGGGCGACGTCGAACATCTCGTCGAGGGTGTCGACCTGGATGATCCCGGCCTGCTTGAACATCGCGTCGACCGCCTCGGGCGGGGCCGCGATCTGGCGCACCGCGTGGCCCATCGGCACGCCCTGGGTGGTGCGGCCCGAGCGCACCGCGATGATCGGCTTGGAGCGCGAAACCCGGCGCGCGATGCGCGAGAACTTGCGCGGGTTGCCGATGCTCTCGAGGTAGAGCAGGACGACCTCGGTGGCGTCGTCCTCCTCCCAGTACTGCAGCAGGTCGTTGCCGGAGACGTCGGCGCGGTTGCCCGCGCTGACGAAGGTCGACAGGCCCAGCCCGCGGCCCCGCACCTTCTCGAGGATGGCCGTGCCGAGCGCGCCGGACTGGCAGAAGAAGCCGGCGCGGCCCCGCGGCGGCATCAGCGGGGCCAGGGAGGCGTTGAGGCTGACCGACGAGGCGGTGTTGATGACGCCGAGGCAGTTCGGACCGATCAGCCGCAGGCCGTAGGAGCGCGCCAGGCCCAGCAGCTGGCGCTGCCGGCGGCGTCCCTCGTCGCCGACCTCGGCGAAGCCGCTCGAGACGACCACCAGGCCGTGGACGCCCTTGGCGGCGCAGTCGAGCACGACGTCGTTGACCGACTCGGCCGGCACGGCCACGACCGCGACGTCGACGTCGCCGGGCACGTCCTGGACCGTGGGGTACGCCGGCATCCCGGCCACGCTGTCGGCCGCCGGGTTGACGACGTACACCTTGCCGGCGTAGTCGCCGAGCACGAGGTGGCGCACCAGCACCGCCCCGACGGTGTCGCGCCGGCGCGAGGCGCCGATCACCGCGACCGAGCGGGCGTTGAGGAAGGCCGCGATCGAGGCCGCCTCGGCGCGGTGCTCGCGGGCGGCGATCACGCCGATCGAGGTCTCGGTGGGGTCGATGTCGAACTCGAGGTGCATCACCCCGTCGTCCCAGCCGCCCTTGACCTGGTAGCCCTGCTCCTTGAAGACGCTGATCATGCGGCGGTTCTCGGGCAGCACCTCGGCCACGAAGCGCTTCACCCCACGCTCGCGGCCCGCCTGGGCGAGGTGCTCGAGGAGCAGCTGGGCGATGCCGCGGCCCTGGTGGTCGTCCTGCACGAGGAAGGCGACCTCGGCGTCCCCGGGCTCGATCACGTCGTAGCGGCCGACCGCGATGATCCGGTCGGCCAGCGTCATCACGAACGCGACCCGGTCGTGGTGGTCGACCTGCGTGAAGCGCTTGACGTCGCGGTCGGAGAGCTCGGGCATCGGCGCGAAGAACCGCAGGTACTTGGCCTCGGGAGAGACCTGCGCGTAGAACTCCCGGAGCCCGTCGGCGTCGCCGGGCAGGATCGGGCGCAGGTGCGCGGTGCGGCCGTCGCGCAGCAGGACGTCGGCCTGCCAGTGCTCGGGGTAGTCCCGCTCGCTGCTCACGGCCTCGAACCTACCGGCTCCCCGGCACCGGCACAGGCCCTCCGGCGAGCCCCGACCGGCGTTGTCACCGGCACCAGCGACAATCGCCCGCATGGCCCGCGGCACCACACCCCCACCCGAGGACTTCGAGGAGCACATCGTCGACATCGACGTCGGCGAGGAGATGCGGACCAGCTTCCTCGAGTACGCCTACTCGGTCATCTACTCCCGGGCCCTGCCCGACGCCCGCGACGGCCTCAAGCCGGTGCAGCGCCGCATCCTGTTCGGCATGCACGACATGGGCGTGCGGCCCGACCGCGGCCACGTCAAGAGCGCCCGCGTCGTCGGCGAGGTGATGGGCCGCTTCCACCCCCACGGCGACGGCGCCATCTACGACGCCCTGGTCCGCATGGCCCAGCCCTGGGCGATGCGTCTGCCCACCATCGACCCCCACGGCAACATGGGCTCGCTCGACGACCCCCCGGCCGCGATGCGCTACACCGAGGTCCGCATGGCGCCCGCGGCGGTGGCGATGACCGCCTCGCTCGACGAGGACACCGTCGACTTCCGCGCCAACTACGACGGCCGCGAGCAGGAGCCGTCGGTGCTGCCCGCCGCGATCCCGCACCTCGTGGTCAACGGCGCGTCCGGCATCGCCGTCGGCATGGCCACCAACATGGCGCCCCACAACCTCGTCGAGGTCGTGCAGGCGCTGCGCCACCTCGTCACACACCCCGGCGCCGACCTCGACACCCTGATGCGGTTCGTGCCCGGGCCCGACCTGCCGAGCGGCGGCAAGATCATCGGCCTCGACGGCGTCCGCGACGCCTACGAGTCCGGCCGCGGCAGCTTCCGGATGCGCGCCACCGCCCGCATCGAGTCGGTGACCGCGCGCCGCAAGGGCATCGTGGTCACCGAGCTGCCCTTCGCGGTCGGCACCGAGCGGGTGATCGAGAAGATCAAGCAGCTCGTGCAGACCAAGAAGCTGCAGGGCATCGCCGACGTCAAGGACCTCAGCGACCGCACCCACGGCCTGCGGCTCGTGATCGAGGTCAAGAACGGCTTCGTCCCCGAGGCCATCCTCGAGCAGCTCTACCGCAGCACCCCGCTGGAGGAGTCCTTCGGCATCAACGCCGTCGCGCTCGTCGACGGCCAGCCGCGCACGCTCGGGCTGAAGGAGCTGCTGCAGGTCTACCTCGACCACCGCGTCGACGTGGTGCGCCGGCGCTCGACGTTCCGCCGCGGCAAGGCTGCCGACCAGCTGCACCTCGTCGAGGGCCTGCTCATCGCGATCCTCGACATCGACGAGGTCATCCAGCTCATCCGCAGCAGCGACGACACCACCCAGGCACGCACCCGCCTGATGGAGGTCTTCGACCTCTCCGAGCTGCAGGCCAACTACATCCTCGACATGGCGCTGCGCCGGCTGACGAAGTTCTCCCGGCTCGAGCTCGACAAGCAGGCCGAGGAGCTGCGGGCCACCATCGCCGAGCTCGACGAGATCCTCGGCGACGACGACCGCCTGCGTGCGGTGGTCTCCGACGAGCTCGCCGAGGTCGCCACGACCTACGGCTCCCCGCGCCGCACCGTGCTGCTCGAGTCGTCGGGCCAGACCACCAGGGCGACGGCCACGCCGCTGGAGGTCACCGACGACCCGTGCTGGGTCCTGCTGTCGTCCTCCGGGCTGCTCGCCCGCACCACCGACCGCGAGGCGCCCGGACCCCGCCACGGCCGGGCCCGCCACGACGTGGTGGTCAGCGCCGTACCGGCGACGGTGCGGGGCGAGGTCGGGCTCGTCACCTCGGCCGGACGCCTGGTCAAGGTCGGCGTGCTCGACCTGCCCACGCTGCCGAGCACGGCCTCCCACCCGCACCTGCAGGGCGGGGCCCCGGTCGGCGAGTTCGTCACCCTCGACGGCGAGCGCCCGCTGGCGCTGTGCAGCCTCGACCCCGACTCCCCCGGCCTCGCGCTCGGCACGCGGCAGGGCGTCGTCAAGCGGGTCAACCCCGAGGTGCTCGGACGCGAGGAGTGGGAGGTCATCGGCTTGCGCGACGGCGACGAGGTCGTCGGCGCGGTCGAGCTGCGCACCGGTGAGGAGGAGCTCGTCTTCGTCACCAGCGACGCCCAGCTGCTGCACTTCGGTGCCGCCTCCGTGCGGCCCCAGGGTCGCGCCGGCGGCGGCATGGCCGGCGTCAAGCTGGGTGCGGGCGCCCACGTGGTGTCGTTCACGGCGTTCGAGCCCGGCCCCGACGCCGAGTCGGCCGTGGTCGTGACGATCGCGGGTGCGTCGTCGGCCCTCCCGGGCACCGAGGCCGGGTCGGTCAAGGTCACGCCGTTCGCCGAGTACCCCGGCAAGGGGCGCGCCACGGGCGGCGTGCGGTGCCACCGGTTCCTGCGCGGCGAGGACACCCTCGTGCTGGCGTGGGCGGGCCCGGCTCCGGCCGCTGCCGCCGCCGACAGCGGCGCACCGGTCGACCTGCCCGAGCCCGTCGGCCGGCGCGACGGCTCCGGCGTGCCGGCCAGCCAGCCCGTCGTGGCCGTCGCCGCGCCCGCCGCGTCGCTGCTGCCCCCCGTGGCAGGCTGAGGCCATGACGACGCGCGTCGCCCCGGTCCTGGCTGCTTCCCTCCTCGCCGTCACCGCCCTCGCCGGGTGCGGTGGCGACGACGAGCCCACGGCCGACGAGCCCACCCCGGCCGAGGTGCTCGCCGAGGCCAAGCAGGCCTTCGACGACGCCAGCAGCGTCCGGCTGGAGCTGTCGACCGACGCCCAGCCCAGCAGCGGCAACGGCGTCCTCGGCGCCGAGGGCGTGCTCACCCCCCAGCCCGCGTTCGAGGGCCAGGTCCGGGTGCTGCTCAACAACCTGGCCGCCACGGTGCCGGTCGTGTCCGTCGACGGCGACGTCTACGCCCAGATCCCGCTGCTCGGCCCGGGCTGGCGCACCATCGACCCCACCGAGTACGGCGCCCCCGACCCGGCCGAGTTCGCCGACCCCGAGCAGGGCCTGTCGGCGCTGCTGACCGAGCTCGAGGGGGCGGAGGAGGGCGAGCAGACCCGCGACGGCGACACCATCCTGACCACCTACAGCGGCGAGCTGCCCGGCACGTCGGTGCAGCGCATCATCCCCAGCGCCGACGACACGGTCCCCTACCCGACCACCGTGGGCGTCGACGACGAGGGCCGGGCGGTGTCGGTGAGCATCACCGGCCCGTTCTTCGGCGACGGCGGCGACGTCACCTACGACGTCGGCTTCAGCGACTACGACGCCGGCGCCACCGTCGAGGCCCCGGCGACGTGAGCCCGGCCGCATGACCGGCTCGCCGCGACTGCTCCTCGGGCTGGCCGCGGGCGCGGTGGCGTTCGCCGCCGCCGACACCTACGTCGTGGTGCTCGCCCTGCCCGACATGATGTCCTCGGCCGGCCTCTCCGCCGAGGAGCTGCAGCGGGCCGCGCCCATCGTCAGCGGCTTCCTGCTCGGCTACGTCGCGATGCTGCCGCTCATCGGCCGCATCGCCGACCTCCGCGGCCGCACCCCGGTGCTCGTCGCGGCGCTGGTGCTGTTCTGCGTCGGCTCCCTGGTGACCGCAGCGGCGTACGACCTGCCCTCGCTGGTGGTCGGCCGCTTCGTGCAGGGCGTCGGCGGCGGCGGTCTGGTGCCGGTGACGCTCGCCCTGGTCGCCGACCTCTACCCGCCCGAGCGTCGCGGCGTGCCGCTGGGCGTGGTCGGGGCGGTGCAGGAGCTCGGCAGCGTGCTCGGCCCGCTGCTCGGCGCGCTGGTGCTGGCCGTGGGCGACTGGCGCGACATCTTCTGGCTCAACCTGGCGGTCGGGCTGGTGCTGGCGGCGGCGGTCCGGGCGCTGGCCAGGGAAGAGGCGCCGCGCTCGTCGGCCGAGCCCGTCGAGACCACCCGCAGACGCCGCGTGCCCGACCTCGTCGGGCTCGCCCTGCTCGCCGCGCTGGTCGTCGGTGTGCTGCTCGTGATGCGCCAGCCCACCGGGCTGGTGACCTCGGTGAAGTGGGGCGGGCCGTTCGTGCCGTTCTCCGACGGCGGGTCGGTGTGGGCGTCGCCGATCGGCCTGGTGACGGTGGGGGTCGGGGTCGTGCTGCTCGCCTGGTGCGCGCTGGCGCCCCGGCCGCTGATCGACCTGCGCGGGTGGGTCGCCGTGGCCCGGCAGGCCGACCTGGTCGGGGCGGGGCTGCTCGCCGTCGCGCTCGGCGGCGTGATCCTCGCCTTCGCCACGGCCGACCCCGAGGTGCAGGTCTTCTCCCCCGCGGGCCCGTGGTACCTCGCCGTCGCCGCGGTCGCGGTCGTGCTCCTCGTGCTGCACCAGCGCCGCGCCCGCGACCCGCTCGTGCCGCGCCAGGCCTTCGCGTCGCGCTCGGCCTGGGGCGCGCTGGTGGTCAGCTTCGTGGTCGGCTCGGCCCTCATCGCCGCCCTGGTCGACATCCCGATCTTCGCCCGCCTGACCGTGGCGTCGGGCTCGCAGCTGCAGGCAGCCCTGGTGCTGGTCGAGCTCCTGGTCGCGCTGCCGGTCGGGGCGCTGGCCGGCGGCTACCTCGTACGACGCCTCCCGTCCGGGCCGGTCGCTGCCGCCGGGATGCTGGTCTCGGCCGTCGGCTTCGTGGCGATGTCGAGGTGGGGGCCCGAGTCCCTCGAGTCGACCTGGTCGGTCGTGGTGCTCGCCGCCACCGGCCTCGGCTTCGGCCTGGCCATAGCGCCGGTCAACGCCGCCCTGCTGGCCGCCACCGCTCCCGCCGTTCACGGCGTCGCGAGCGCGCTGCTGGTGGTCGCCCGCATGGTCGGCATGCTCGTCGGCATCTCGGCGCTGACCACCATCGGGCTGCGGCGTTACTACGCCGAGCAGGGTGACGTGCCGTCGCCCGCCGAGGTCTGCGGCGGCACCAGCACGCGGTGCGCGGAGTACACCGCGCTCGTCGAGCAGGCCGGCCTGGTGCAGCTGACCACGATCTTCGCCGGGGCCGCCGTGCTGGCCCTGCTGGCCGCCGTCCTCTCGCTCGTGCTGCTGCGTCAGGGCACCTCGACGGCCAGCTCGACCGCCAGCTCGACCGCCGGGCCGACGAGCTCGGCCACCCACGCCGGCTGAGCGTCGACCAGCACGACCACGGGCCGACCCGCGGCCTCCCCCACCGCCTCGGCGACCTGCTGCGGCGCACGACCGTCGCCGTCGACGACGTAGACGGGCCAGTCGGTGCCGCCGACACCCTCGAGCGAGACCTCGCAGCGCCGCAACCGCCCGGAGACCGTCGCCCGCACGGCGCGGTCGAGCTCGGTGGTCTCCGCGGGGCCGCGGCCCGGCACCAGCCGCTCGTCGGGGGCCGGCGTCAGCGCGGACGGGGTCGGGGTCCCGGCCCCCGCCGCGACCAGCAGCCGCACCAGCGCGGGGTCGACATCGCTGCTCCTCCCGTGAGCCCGGCGTCACGTACCCCTGGGCGCCGCGGTGCACTACCTTGTCGAGACGTGAGCAGCGACTTCGACGACCTCCTGGAAGCCAACCAGCGCTTCGCCGACAGCTTCGACCTCGGCGGCTTCGACGGCGTCGCCCGCGCCGGCGTGGCGCTGGTGACGTGCATGGACTCCCGCATCGACCCCCTCGGCATGCTCGGGCTGAAGCCGGGCGACGCCAAGATCTTCCGCAACCCCGGTGGTCGCGTGACCCCGCAGGCGCTCGAGGCGCTCGTGCTCGGGGTGCACCTGCTGCAGGTCGAGCGGATCCTCATCGCCCCCCACACCCGCTGCGCGATGGCCTCGGCGACCCAGGAGCAGCTGCGCGACCGTGTCTCGGAGTCCGCCGGCGTCGATGCCACCTGGCAGACCTTCGGCGTCGTCGCCGACCAGCGCGCCGCGCTCGAGCACGACGTGCGCTCCGTGCGCTCGCACCCGCTGATCCCCGACACCGTGCCGGTCGGCGGCTTCCTCTACGACGTCGACACCGGCCTGCTCGAGCGGCTCGTCTGACGCCTGGTCGCGCTCAGGGCACCCGCGTGCTCGGATGCCCGTCGGGGGTGGCCGGGGCGAAGGGCCACTCCTCGAAGTGGCGGCACCGGCCGTCGTCGGCGAACCGCAGCACCCACAGGTCGCGCCAGCGGTCGTCGGGGTAGTCCACCTCGACCCGGACGATCCCTGTCGCCCCGTCGACGGCGACGACCTCGGCACGGAGGCGGAACTCCTCGTCCGGCCCCTCCCGCTCGGCCTCCCAGAAGTCGGCGAGCGCCGCGAGACCGGTGACGGGCTCGGCCCACGGCGACGCGACGTACTCGGCCTCCGGGGTGAACACCTCGGACAGGCCCTCCGTGCCCGGGCTGCGCCACAGCCGCTCGTAGTCGCGCACCCACCGCATGACCTCGTCGTGACCCATCACCCCAGGGTGCACCTCACCCGAGAGGGCCCACCAGCCGGGCGGTGGCCTCAGGCGTCGATGGCGTCGGCGTCGACCTCGTAGGCGCCCTGGACGATGAAGTCCTTGCGGGGGGCGACCTCGGAGCCCATCAGCAGCTCGAAGACGCGGGCGCCGGCCTCGGCGTCGTCGACGGTGAGGCGTCGGAGCGTACGGCGCCGGGGGTCCATCGTGGTCTCGGCCAGCTGGTCGGCGTCCATCTCACCGAGCCCCTTGTAGCGCTGGACGGGGTCCTTCCAGCGCACGCCCTTCTTGGTCAGCTCGGCCAGCTTCCGCTGCAGCTCGGGGTCGGAGTAGGTGTAGACGTACTTGTCCATGCCCCGCTTGGGGTTGGACAGCTCGATGCGGTGCAGCGGCGGCACGGCGGTGAAGACCCGGCCGGCGTGGACGAGCTCGGGCATGTACTTGAAGAACAGTGTGGCGAGCAGGCAGCGGATGTGCGCGCCGTCGGAGTCGGCGTCGGCCATGAAGATGATCCGGCCGTAGCGAGCGGCGTCGAGGTCGAAGGTGCGGCCGGAGCCGGCGCCGATGACCTGGATGATCGAGGCGCACTCGGCGTTCTTGAGCATGTCGGCCACGGAGGCCTTCTGCACGTTGAGGATCTTGCCGCGGATGGGCAGCAGCGCCTGGAACTCGGAGTTGCGGGCCGCCTTGGCGGTGCCCATCGCCGAGTCGCCCTCGACGATGAAGAGCTCGGACTGCTCGACCTGCTGCGTGCGGCAGTCGTTGAGCTTGGCGGGCAGCGCGGAGGACTCGAGGGCGTTCTTGCGGCGCTGGTTGTCGCGCTGCTGCCGCGCGGCGAGCCGCGTCTTGGCCGCGCCCGCGACCTTCTCCATGACGAGCTTGGCCTGCGCCTTCTCGCTGCGCTTGGCCGAGGTGAGGAACTCCTTGAGCTGCGCCGCGACCACCTTGCGCACGACGCTGCGGGCCGCCGGGGTGCCGAGGACCTCCTTGGTCTGGCCCTCGAACTGCGGCTCGGCGAGCCGCACGGTGACGACGGCGGTCAGGCCCTCGAGCACGTCGTCCTTGACGACGTCGGCGTCGTTGACCTTGAGCACCTTCGCCGCGCGCATGGCGTCGTTGAAGGTCTTGGTCAGGGCCGCCTCGAAGCCCGCCACGTGGGTGCCGCCCTTGGGGGTGGCGATGACGTTGACGAAGGAGCGCAGCTCGGTCTCGTAGCCGGTGCCCCAGCGGGCGGCCACGTCGACGGTGAGCTCGCGCTCGACGTCCTGCGGGGTCATGTGCCCCTTGTCGTCGAGCAGCGGCACCGTCTCGGTGAAGCTGTCGGCGCCCTGCAGCCGCAGGATGTCGGTGACCGGCTCGTCGTGGGCCAGGAACTCTGCGAACTCGGCGATGCCGCCGTCGTGGCGGAACGATTCCGAGACCGGCTCGTCGCCGCGCAGGTCGGTCAGCGCCAGCTCGAGGCCCGGCACGATGAAGGAGGTCTGGCGGGCGCGGGTGACCAGCTCGTCCCAGGTGAAGTGGGCGTCCTTGGTGAAGATCTGGCGGTCGGGCCAGAACCGGATCCGGGTGCCGGTGCGGCCCTTGGCCACCCGCTTGCCCTTGTGCAGCCCGGAGGCGGGCTCGAAGCCACCGTCAGGCCCCTCGCCCTCGAAGACGCCGGGGACGCCCCGGCGGAAGGACATGCCCTGGGTGGCCGGCGAGCGGTCGACGGCGACGTCGAGCCGGGTCGAGAGCGCGTTGACGACCGAGGCACCCACGCCATGCAGGCCGCCGGTGGCGGCGTACGAGCCCCCGCCGAACTTGCCGCCGGCGTGCAGCTTGGTGAAGACGACCTCGACGCCCGACAGGCCGGTCTTGGGCTCCTTGTCGACGGGGATGCCGCGACCGTCGTCGGCGACCTCGGCGGAGCCGTCGGCGTGCAGGACGACGTCGACGCGGCGGCAGAAGCCGCCGAGCGCCTCGTCGACGGCGTTGTCGATGATCTCCCACAGGCAGTGCATGAGGCCGCGGGTGTCGGTGGACCCGATGTACATGCCCGGGCGCTTGCGCACCGCCTCCAGCCCCTCCAGGACCAGGAGGTGGTGGGCGTTGTAGGTGTTGTCGGCCACCTGCTGAACCTACCGAGGGGGTCCGACGGCGCGGCGGCCCGACTCGCGGTTGGGGGCGTGTGCTGCACTGGGTGGGGTACCACCGAGGTACGCCAGCACCATCCGAAAATGTCTGTTTCGCTCCCTCATCACGGACGACCGGGCAGACTCGACAGAACCCCCATCCCCGGCACCGACGACGTGACGAGCACCACCTGAGGCACGGTCCGCAAGACGGCCTCGGACGGGAACGAACTCGCGTGGTTGACTGTTGGACCCAGCACGACCACGAGAGCGAGGCGACGACGTGACCACCACGACTGCCCCCAGCAACGAGCTCACCGCGATCGATCGCTGTGACCGCTGCGGCGCCCAGGCCTACCTCCGCGTGCACCTCAAGGGTGGTGGCGAGCTGATGTTCTGCGCGCACCACGCCCGCGAGCACTCGGAGAAGCTCCGCGAGGTCGCCGAGCACGTCCACGACGAGACCGAGAAGCTCGCCTGACGTAGCGGCGCCCCCGCCCGACCAGCCTCAGCCCCGGACAGCGTTGTCCGGGGCTGTCGCGTCTCCGCAGCCGGTGGCTGACAGGCTGGGTGCGTGAGCTGGGTCGAGGTCCTCGTCGCCGTGGCCGTCGTGCTCGGCGTGGTCGGCACCGTGCTGCCGGTGCTGCCCGGGTCGCTGACCGTCGGCATCGCGGTGCTGGTGTGGGCGGCGTACGTCGGCACGAGCACCGCCTGGATCGTCTTCTCGGTCGCCGCCGTGCTGCTCGTGACGGGCCAGGTGCTGATGTACCTCGTGCCGGGGCGACGGCTGCGCGAGGCCGGGGTGCCCGGCCGCACGTTGCTCGTCGGGGCGCTCCTGGGCCTCGTCGGCTTCTTCGTGGTGCCGGTGATCGGGCTGTTCCTCGGCTTCGTGCTCGGGGTGTACGCCGCCGAGCTGCTGCGGGTGGGCCGCGAGGCCGCCTGGCCCTCGACCAGGCACGCCCTGCGGGCGGCCGGGCTCTCGGTGCTGATCGAGCTGGCCGCCTGCCTGCTCGCCGCTTCCACCTGGGTGGCCGGGGTGGTGCTGACGTGATCGCGGTCCTGCTGGCGCTCGCGTCGGCCGCGGCGTACGGCACCTCCGACTTCGTCGGTGGCGTGACCTCGCGGCGCGCCTCGCCGTGGCAGGTCGCGGTCGTCGGGGTCACCGTGGGTGGTCTGTGGGTCACCCTCGCGGCGCTGCTCCTGCCCGGCACGCCCACCGGTGCCGACCTGGCCTGGGGAGCCCTGGCGGGCATCGGCAACGGGCTCGGCGGCGCCTTCCTCTACCGGGGGCTCTCCCGCGGCCGGATGGGCGTGGTCGGCCCGGTCAGCGCCGTGGGCGCCGCACTGCTGCCGGTCGTGGTGGGCGTCGGGCTGGGCGAGCGGCCGGGGCTGCTGGTGTGGCTAGGCATCGCGGTCGCCCTGCCCGGCATCTGGCTGGTCGCCCGCGAGCCGGGCGCCGGTCGCCTCGACGCCGGGCTCGTCGACGGGCTGCTCGCGGGCGCCGGGTTCGGGCTGCTGTTCGCCGCGCTCGGCCAGGTGCCCGACGGTGCCGGGCTGTGGCCGGTCGCCGTCTCCCAGCTGACCGGCGTCGTGGCGGTGGTGGCCCTCGCCGCCGGCCTGCGACAGCCGTGGCTGCCCCGCAGCCCCACCCCCCTGCTCGGCGGCGGCGCCACGGGGTCGCTGTCGATCCTGGCCGTGGTCGGGTTCCTGCTCGCCACCCAGCAGGGCCTGCTCGCCGTCTCGGCGGTGCTGGCCTCGCTCTACCCCGCGGTCACCGTGCTGCTCGCCCGCGTGGTGCTCGGCGAGCGGCTGCACCCCGCCCAGGTGGGCGGCCTGGTCGCCTGCGGCGGTGCCGTGGTGCTGGTCGTGCTCGGCTGACCTCTCACACGGGCACCGACAGCGACACCGCGAAGTCGCCAGCCGGGTCGGTCCACCAGTGGGTCAGTCGCAGCCCGGCGGCGGCCAGCTCGGCCTCGACGCCCTCGCGGCGGAACTTCGACGACACCTCGGTGCGCACCTCCTCGCCCTCCGCGAACGACACCGCCAGGTCGATCGCGAGCAGCTTGGCGGTGAAGGCCTCGGTCGCCCGCAGCCGCATCTCGATCCACTCGTGCGCAGGCTCCCAGCGGGCGACGTGCTCGAACCGGTCGGCGTCGAGGTCGCCGTCGAGCTCGCGGTCGATGACCGTGACGACGTTGCGGTTGAAGGCCGCGGTGACCCCCTGCGCGTCGTCGTACGCCGCCACCAGTCGCGCGGGGTCCTTGACCAGGTCGGTGCCGAGCAGGAAGGCGTCGCCCTCCTCGAGGGTCGAGCGCACGCCGGCGAGGAACGCGGCGCGCTGCTCGGGCAGCAGGTTGCCGATGGTCGAGCCGAGGAAGGCCAGCAGCCGGCGCGGGTGTCGCGGCAGCTCGCCGAGGTGCTTCTCGAAGTCGCCGACCACGGGCTCGACCACGACGTCGGGCAGCTCGGCGGCGATGGCCCGGCTGGCCTCGCCCAGCACGGCGGGGTCGACGTCGAACGGCACGAACCGCTCCAGGGTGCCGGCGCGCACGAGCGCGTCGAGCAGCAGCCGGGTCTTCTCCGAGGTGCCGCTGCCCAGCTCGACCAGGGTGCGGGCGCCGGTGGCGCGCGCGATCGCGTCGGCCTCGGCCTCGAGCACGGCCCGCTCGGCCCGCGTCGGGTAGTACTCCGGCAGCCGGGTGATCCGGTCGAACAGCTCGGAGCCGTGGGCGTCGTAGAAGTACTTGGGCAGCAGCACCTTGGGCTCGGCCGTCAGGCCGGCCCGCACGTCGGCGGCGAGCTGGGCCGCGAGCTCGTCGGGGGTCATCGCGCGTTCACTCCAGGCTGGTCACGGTGACGCCCTCGCGGGTCGCCACCAGCAGGTGGTGGTCGGGCACGTCGACCCACGCGGGGTCGTCGTCCCAGGGCTCGGAGGCGACCACGAGGCCGTCGTCGAGCTCCAGGTAGGACAAGGGGTCGCCCCAGGTGGTGGCGAGCACCCGCTCGCCGTCGCCCAGCAGCAGGCCGAGCCGGGCAGCCGGGTCGAGGGCCCCGACCTCGACGACGGTCTCCCCCAGGCGCTCGGGCCCGCGGGCCAGCACGTGCGCGGCGAGGACGGCCGAGTCGCACACCGACTCGGCCTCGCGGTACGTCGGCAGCACGTCGCGCTCGACGCGCCCGTTGTGCGACACCAGCCACCGGCCTCCGACGAAGGGGGCGGCGGCCGTCTCGTCGCCGGGCATGCCGACGGTGGCCGAGCGCACGGCCGCGACGACGGAGCCCGACTCCAGGACCGGGGCGACGGAGGCGAAGGACGGATCGCCCCACAGGGGACGCGAGGAGCGCCAGCGCACCGGCTCCTCGCGACCCGGGGCGTGGAACCCGACGCCCCAGCCGTCGGCGTTCATCAGCCCGTGGCGCTGCCGCCGCGGGGCGTAGCTCTGGGTCAGCAGGCCGTGCTCGGGCTCGATCACCAGCGACGCGAGCGAGCGTGGCTCACCCAGCCAGGCGAGGTGGCGGCACACGGCTCAGGCGTCCTGCTCGTCGACGTCCCAGGCCAGCCGCAGCCCGGTGAAGACCTGCCGCCGCACCGGGTGGTCCCAGTTGCGGAACGACGGCCGCACGGCGTGGCCGCCGACGGCCCACGACCCGCCGCGCAGCACGCGGTAGTCGCCGCCGAAGAACGGCGCACTGTAGGAGGCGTAGAGCATGGGCGAGAAGCCCGGCCACGGCACGAAGACCGACGACGTCCACTCCCAGACCTCGCCCATCATCTGCTCGCAGCCGTACGCCGACGCGCCCGCCGGGTAGGCGCCGACCGGGGCGGGTCGCAGCGACTCGCGACCCGGCTGGGCGAGGTTGGCCAGCGCAGGGGTCCACTCGGAGTCGCCCCACGGCCAGCGCCGACGTCGACCGAGGGCGGGGTCCCACACGCACGCCTTCTCCCACTCGACCTCGGTGGGCAGCCGGGCGCCGGCCCAGGCGGCGTACGCCTCGGCCTCGAAGAACGACACGTGCTGCACCGGCTCGTCGGGCGGCAGCTCCTCGTCGTGGCCGAAGCGGCGTCGCGAGCCGTCACCGCGCCAGAACAGCGGCGCCTCGAGACCCGCCTCCTGGCGGTGCTCCCAGCCGCGCGGCGTCCAGTGCGAGGGGTCGTGGTAGCCGCCGTCGTCGACGAAGGCCTGCCACTCGCCGTTGGTGACGGGGACCCGGCCGATGCGGAACGCGGGCAGGTCGATCACGTGGGCCGGGCGCTCGTTGTCGAGGGAGAAGGGCTCGTCGTCGGCGTCGACGCCGAGCACGAACTCCCCCGCCGGCACCAGCACCGCGTCGTGCGGCACGTCGCGCCCGGCGGGCAGCGCGGCGCCCGCGCCGAGCAGCGGCTCGCCGGCGCGCAGCTGGTGGGTGGCGAGCATGGTCTCGACGTGCTGCTGCTCGTGCTGCTCGACCATCACCGCGTCGAACAGGTCGGAGGGCGTCTCGACCGTGACCGTGCCGAGCGAGTCGAGCACGCGACCGCGGACGTCGCCGATGTAGGTGCGCGCCTCCTGCGGGGTGAGCAGCGGCAGGTCGACGCGGGTGGCGCGGGGGTGGGTGAAGGCGTCGTACAGCTGCTCGACCCGGGCCGAGAGCAGCCCCTGCTTGTCGGGGTCGCCCTGGCGGAGGAGCCAGAGGTCCTCCTGCTGCCCGACGTGGGCGAGGTCCCACACCAGCGGGCTCATCAAGGGGCTGTGCTGGGCGACCAGCTCGGCCTCGTCGAGGTCGGTCAGCGCGTGGGTGCGGCGCCGGGCGTCGTCGAGGCCGCGGGCGACGGACTCGGCGTCGCTCGGGGAGTCAGTCACGGGCCGCCTCCAGCAGCGCACCGACGGGGCCGAGGTGCTCGACGTGACGGGCCACCTGGGCCGCGGGGCTGCGACCGCTCTCGAGCAGCGCGGCCAGGGCGTCGACCTCGCGCGCGAGCTCGGGGGCCACGTGCGCACGGGCCACCTCGAGGCAGGCCAGCACGGCCCGTCGCACGTGGGTGTCGGCCAGGCCGTGCTGCGCGGCGCGCTGCCAGCCGGCCGCGCCGGCGAGCGGCTCGCAGACCTCGGCGACGACGTCGAGCGCCGCGGGTGCCTCGGCGAGCGCGACGGCGACCGCGGCCATGGCCGGCCACCAGCGGTCGGGCATGGCGTCCATCGCCCGCAGCTCGAGGTAGCCCCGCGGGCGCACGGGCGGGAACAGGGTGGTCAGGTGCTCGTCGAGGTCGGCCAGCCGCGGGGCCCGGGGCAGGCCCCCGCTGCCCTCCAGCCACTCGCGGAACGTGACCCGTCGGGTGACCGCGTGCACCTCGCCGTCGTGCGGCAGCAGCATGACCGGCGCATCGAGGGCGTACGCCGCCCACGCCTCGCCCGGGTCGCCGGCGGTGAGGCCGGTGGGGCACAACGCGGTGCGGCCGGGGTCGATGCCCTGCCACACGCCCTGGCGCATCGAGTGCCACCCGGTGCTGCCACCGCCGAGCCACGGCGAGGTCGAGGAGATCGCGACGAGCACCGGGACCAGCCGGCACAGGTGGGCCATCCGCTCGCCCCACTGCTCCCGCGGGCCGGCGTCGAGGTTGACCTGGAGCGCGGCGGTGCCCGTCATCATCGAGCGCCCCGCGCCGACGCAGCCCAGGGCGTCGAAGTGGCGCTCCATGGCGGCGTAGCGGGCGGCGGGGTTGATGCGACCGGGCGGACGTGCGGGGTCGGTGCCGAGCGCCGCGAGGCCGAGCCCGTGGCCGGCGACACGGGTGCGCAGCTCGCCGAGGTCGACCCCGAGGGCGGCGACGGCGTGCACGACGTCGGGGTGGACGTCGGTCGAGAGCTCGAGCTGGCCGCCGGGCTCGACGGTCAGGCGGCTGGCCATGGGCAGCAGCCCGACCTCGACGACGACGCGGCGCACCTCCTCCCACGTCGGGCGACGCCCCGGCAGCGCCAGGTCGACGAGGTGCAGCTCGAGCTCCAGGCCGACGCGCCCCGGCCCGGCGGGCGTCGGCGCGAACGCACGCCCGGCGACGTGCGCGAGCGCGGCGTCGACCGTGAGCGGCTGCGACAGGTCGGGGTGGAGCTCGGCGGGGAGGGCGGTCAGGTCGTGCGTGGTCACGGGTGCCCCTTCCAGGTCCGGACCGGTCACCTCGGACGAGCAGGTGACCGCGGGTCGGCGTGGGGCGGTCCGTCGGTCTCGAACCGTCCTCGGCAGGTCCCACCCTCGCACGTCGGGCCAACCTGCGACAGGGGCCGGCGGGTGAACCTCAGGGGTCGGTCGTGCGCAGGGCGCCGGCCAGGCGCTCGAGGTCGTCGTCGGTGGTGTCGCGCCCGCCGCTGACCCGGATGGACGGCGTGACCAGCGGGTCGTGGGGCGCCCTCCAGGGCAGGCACAGCGCCGTGGCGACACCGTGCTCCTCCCGCAGCCGCCGCTGCACCGCCGCGGCGTCCTGGCCGGCGGTCGGGGCGAGACCGGTGATCGAGCCGGCCGGGGAGCCGGGCCCGACCACCCGCCAGCCGGGCAGGTCATCGACCAGGGCGCGCACCCGCGCGCCCACCTCCGTCAGGCGCGTGGCGACCGTCGCGGGCCCCGCGGCCTCGTGCTCGGCCAGGGCCACCCCGAGACCGAGCCGACCGGCCACGAAGGCCTCGCGCGACTCCAGCCGCGCGACGGCGTCGGCGTCGGGCTCCCCGGGGTGCGGGGCGACGTGGAGGCGCTCGCGCCAGGCGGGAGCGACGGCGAGCAGCCCGACGCCGCGGGGCCCGGCCAGCCACTTGCGGCTCGTCGCCACCACGGCGTCGGCGCCGACGGCACAGTCGACGTGGCCGAGGGCCTGCGCCGCGTCGACCCACACCGGCAGCCCGTGCTCGCGCGCCAGGGCGACCACCTCGCCGACCGGCTGCACCAGCCCACGGTGCGAGGCGACCTGGTCGAGCAGCAGCAGGTCGGGCGGGTCGTCGCGCAGCAGCCGCCCCAGCGCCTCGAGGTCGACCACGCCGTCGGCGTCGGCGGGCAGCAGCACGAGGTCGTGGCCCTCGTGCTCGACCAGGGCGAGGTTGGGGCCCCACGAGGCCGGCGGCACGCCGACCCGGGCGTGGGCCGGCAGCGGCCACGCGCGCAGCAGCGCCACCAGCGACGCGGTCGCGCTCTCGGTGAAGGCCACGCCCGCGGGGTCGCTGCCGAGCAGGCGGCCGGCCGCAGCGC